>CAYTLH010000041.1:0-4366 GCA_964438525.1 uncultured Demequinaceae bacterium
GGATCTCCTCCGCCGTCAGGGTGCGATCCGCGGCGCGGAGCACCACGGTCAGGGCGACCGACTTCCTGCCCGTCGGCACCTGGTCGCCCTGGTAGACGTCGAACACCCGAGCGTCCTCGAGCAATTCCCCCGCCGCCTCCCACACCGTCGCGACCAAGTTCCCCGCCGGCACGGTGGCGTCCACGACGAAGGCGAAGTCCTCCTTCGCGAGCGGCGGCGTCCGCACGGGAACGGCCTTGACGACCAGCCCCTCCGAGTCCTCGATGAGCGGGTCGAGGTGGATGGCAAACGCGCAGGTCCGCGGTGGCAATCCCAGGTTCTCGATCGCCTTGGGGTGAAGTTCCCCGGCGAAGGCGACCGGCTGGGCAGGATTCTCCGACCCGCGGTTGAGGGTCAGCTTTGCGGTGCGGCCCGGGTGGAAGGGCATGGTTTCCCCCGACGAGACGTCGAATTCCATCCCGGTGGCCCGCGCAACCTCGTGCGCGGCGGCCACGGCGTCCATCCAATCGAACGGCACGGCGGGGGCGTCCCACGACGCCCGCTGACGGTTCCCCGCCAGTATCCCGACCACGTGCCGCGGCTGGTACGGGAGCGCGGCGTCGAGCTCGGCCACCTCCGCGTCGGAAGGCCTCATGGTGACATCGGGAGACGGCGCCACCCCCGTCCCCTCGTTGAGGTAGGCGCGCCCGACCTCGAAGATCGCGAGGTCGGTGATCCCGCGGGACAGGTTGACGGTCGCGGCGTCGACAATGGTCTCCAGGACCGCGGTCCGGAGGAACGGCTTCCCCTCGTCGAGGGGGTTCGCGAGTCGCACGAGCGAGCGCCGCCAGTCCCCCTCGGGCACGAGCATGTCATCGAGCCGGGACTCGGAGATGAACGGATAGGTCAGAACCTCGGTCAGGCCCCGCTCGGCGAGCGCCCGGGCGACCCGCCTCCGCACCCGCTGGCCGTGGGTCAGGCCGAATCCCGGGGGAGCCTTGGGCAGCACGCTCGGCATCTCGTCGTAACCGTGGAGCCGGGCGACCTCCTCGACCAGGTCGATCGCCGCCTTGAGGTCCGGCCTCCACGACGGCGGCACGACGATCAGCGTGTCCCCCTTCTCCATGACCCTGCAACCGATGGCCTCGAGGGTCGCGTGCACCTCGCCGGGCGCGTACTCGACGCCGACGATGCGGTCGGGGAACTCCTCCTCCATGGAGATCGCGACGGGGTCGGGCACGCCGTTGAGATCCGTCGCCTCGGGGTCCGCCTCCCCGCCCCCGTACTCGACGAGCAGGTCGACGACCCGCTGCACCGCGACGGGGGCCATCTCCGGGTCCACCCCGCGCTCGAACCTCCGGCTGGACTCCGTGCCGAGCTTGTTCCGCCTCGCCGTCCGGGCGACCGTCACGGGGTCGAAGTGGGCCCCCTCGATCAGCAGGTCCGTCGTCGCGGGAGACACCTCGGACGACGCCCCGCCCATGACCCCGGCGAGCGCGAGCACCCGGGACGCCCGCTTCCCGCCCGGGCTGTCCGTGATCAGGAGATCCTGGGGGTCGAGGGGGCGTTCGACGTCGTCGAGGGTCGTGAGCGTCTCCCCAGACTCGGCCCGTCGGACGACCATCGGGGCGGCGACCTTGGCGGCGTCGTAGGCGTGCAGGGGCTGGCCGAGTTCGAGCATGACGTAGTTCGTGATGTCCACGGCGAGGGAGATGGGCCGCATCCCCGACTGGAGGAGCCTCTTCTGCATCCAGGCCGGGCTGGGGGCCGCGGCATTCACGCCCCGGACGAGCCTCGCGGCGAATCGGTCGCAGCCGACCCGGTTCCTGATCGGGGCCCGGTCGTCGATCTCGACTGGAAAGCCGCCCGTCGTCGCCGGGGCGACCTTGACCGCCAGGGCCGGGTCCCGGTACTTCTGCCCGGTCGAGTGCGAATACTCCCGCGCCACCCCGCGCATGCTGAAGCAGTACCCGCGGTCCGGCGTCACCGTGATCTCGAGCGTCTGCTCGTCCAGCCCGAGGAGCGGAAGCGCGTCCTCGCCGGCCTTCAGCTTCTTGGGGTCGAATCCCTTCCGGGTCAGGACGATGATGCCCGAGTGGTCGTCCCCGAGCCCCAACTCCCTCTCGGAGCAAATCATGCCGTCGGACACATGCCCGTAGGTTTTCCGGGCCGAGATCTCGAAGCCGCCGGGCAGCACCGCCCCCGGCAACGCGACCGGCACCCAGTCCCCGGCCTCGAAGTTGTGCGCCCCGCACACGATCCCCCGGCTCGCCTCGAACTCCCGGCCCTTCTCGTGGGGGCTCGGCCCGGCGGGGTCGTTGAGCTCGCCGACGTCGACCCGGCAGTAGTGGACGGTCTTCCCGTTCTTGTGGGTCTCGTCCTCGACCGTGAGCACCTTGCCGACGACGATCGGGCCGGTCACGCCCGAGCCGTGGATCCCCTCCTCCTCGAGGCCGACCTTGACGAGGGCGGCGGCCACATCCTCGGCCGTCGACCCCGGGACGAGGTCGACGGTCTCGGCGAGCCAGCCAAGCGGAACGAAGGGCATCAGACCTCCATCCCGAACTGGCGGGAGAACCTGACGTCCCCCTCGACCATATCCCTCATGTCTGCGACCCCGTGCCGGAACATCATCGTCCGCTCGATCCCCATGCCGAACGCGATCGCCGTGTACTCGTCGGGGTCGACGCCGCCGGCGCGGAGCACGTTCGGGTGGGTCATGCCGCAGCCTCCCCATTCGATCCAGCCGGTCCCCCCGCAGGTCCGGCACCCGGAGTCCGCGCCCTCGCACACGAAGCACCTGAGGTCCATCTCGGCGCTCGGCTCCGTGAAGGGGAAGAACGACGGCCGAAACCGGGTCTTCGCGTGGGGGCCGAACATGGCTTGGGCGAGGTGGTCGAGCGAGCCCTTGAGGTGGGCCATGGTCAGGCCCTTGTCGACGGCGAGGCCCTCGATCTGGTGAAAGACGGGGGTGTGGGTGGCGTCCAATTCGTCCGTGCGGAAGGTCTTGCCCGGGCAGACGACGTATATGGGCGGGTCGCGGTCGAGGAGGGCCCGCAGTTGGACGGGCGACGTGTGGGTGCGGAGCAGCATCCCCGACTTCTCCGGCTCGATGAAGAACGTGTCCTGCATGGCGCGGGCCGGATGGTCGGGGTCGAAGTTCAGGGCGTCGAAGTTGTGCCACTCCGTCTCGACCTCGGGCCCCTCCGCCACCTCCCACCCCATGGCGACGAACACGTCGCACATCCGCTCCTGAAGGGTCTCCAGGGGGTGGCGGGCGCCCGGGGCCGCGCGGTCGACCGGCAGGGTGACGTCGACGGCCTCCTCGACCAGGACGCGGGCGTCTCGCTCGGCCTCCAACTCGGCCTGCCGGGCCGTCAGCGCCTCCGACACCGCGGCCCGAGCCTTCCCCAGGTTCTTCCCCGCCTCCGCCTTCTGCGCGGCATCGAGGCCGCCGATGGCCCGGTTGGCGAGCGTCAATGGCGCCTTGTCGCCGGTGTGGGCGAGCCGGGCCTCCTTGAGGGCATCCAGGCTGTCCGCCGCCCGGATCGCCTTCTCGGCCTGGAGGACGGCGCGCCCGATCCCGGCCGCGTCGAGCGGCGAGAGGGTTCCTGCGTCAGACATCACGATCCTTCATGGCACGGGGGCAACGGCGAAAGTCTACCGAGACCCGAGCCCGGCGTTCGACGGCACCACCGCCGAGACGCAAACCGTCAAGAGTCCCATACGACCAGCAACACGATCAATGTGGTCCACACGGCCGCCACGACGAACGGCACCAGTGACCGCACCCAGACGTTCACTCCCCGCTTGATCATCGAGATGTGGGCATAGAGCAAGCCAAACCCGGCGGCGATTCCGATGACCCCGAGCAGAATTCCGAGGAACGGGGCCGTCAAGGTGAGGCACAGGAGCGCGAACTCCCAACCCGCCGGTTTCGGATGCCGGTAGAGAACCTTCCCCTTGAATTTCACGACCGGGAAACCGGGGAAGCCTCCGATGCGGATCTTTCCCCTCGTCCCATCGATCATGGGAAAGGAGACCGTATTCATTCCCGTGGGTTTGATCCGCATTCCATTGACGAGGACCTTGGCCGTGATGCGATCCAACCCCGTGAGGGCGACGGGAGCCGCGGCCTCGGGGACGTCCAAGGGCACGGATCCCGTGATCTCGGGGATCGCGAGCTCCAGGCTTTCGGCCGTCGTCGCCCGGGCCGTTCTCGACGCCACACGTTCCTTCACCGTCGAGGCGGAAGGGGCCGTCCACAGGCCATCGCCGTCGGCGGGTGGGGCGATGGGAGCTTCCTCGATCGAGCCTGAGGGGGCCACCGGTTCAGACGGGGAATCCCCGAACTTGGGCCCATTGGGCGGTGGAAAGTCGAGATTGT
>CAYTLH010000042.1:0-5093 GCA_964438525.1 uncultured Demequinaceae bacterium
GCGATCGCGGCCGTGGTGATCGGCGGCACGCTTCTGACCGGCGCCTATGGGTACGTGCTCGGGTCGGCGGTCGGCGCCCTCGTCATCGGCTTGATGAACGTGCTCATCACGCGCGACGGCGGCATCCCGCCCGAGCGGACCACGATCATCACGGGCAGCATCCTGCTGATCTTCGTGCTCCTGCAGCGCGCGATCGTGAGGCGACGACATTGATAGACCGGGAGGGTTGTGCGCCCGGCGGATCCTGACCCAGTCCCAGGACTGTGGGGAACGACTAAGCGCAGACGACTCCCATTAGTGACATTGGCCCGAAGGAAGGCTCGGCAACAATTGTGAACGGTAACGATAGAGAGGGAAGGAGAGGCTCGTGGTGAGTTCGGCCGGTTCCGGCGCCTCGAGGTATGTGGTCGGGGTGGACTTCGGCACGCTCTCGGGGCGAGCCGTCGTCGTGCGGGTGTCCGATGGCGAAGAACTGGGATCCGCGGTGTCGGAGTACTCCCACGGCGTCATGGACGACCGCCTCGACGCGACGGGTGCCGCCCTTCCCCCGGATTGGGCCCTTCAGGTTCCGGACGACTATCGCGACGTCCTGCGGACCGCAGTCCCGGCCGCCGTCAAGGCCGCGGGGATCGACCCCTCCGACGTGATCGGCATCGGCACCGACTTCACGGCTTGCACGATGGTGCCCGTCCTCGCGGATGGCACGCCGTTGTGCGAAGTCCCACAGTTCAAGGAGCGTCCGCACGCCTACGTCAAGCTGTGGAAGCACCACGCGGCCCAACCCCAGGCGGATCGCATCAACGAGCTCGCGCGCGAGCGCGGCGAGCCGTGGCTCGAGCGCTACGGCGGCCAGATCTCCAGCGAGTGGGAGTTCGCCAAGGGCCTGCAGCTGTTCGAAGAGGATCCGGGCGTCTACGACGCGATGGACCACTGGATCGAGGCCGCCGACTGGATCATCTGGCAACTCTGCGGCACCTACGTGCGCAACGCCTGCACCGCCGGTTACAAGGGGATCTACCAGGACGGCGCCTACCCCACGGAGGACTTCCTCGGCGCCCTCAACCCCGGGTTCGCCTCGTTCG
The DNA here is from genome assembly GCA_964438525.1 of uncultured Demequinaceae bacterium. Taxonomy (GTDB): domain Bacteria; phylum Actinomycetota; class Actinomycetes; order Actinomycetales; family Demequinaceae; genus JAFGBM01. Next base: position 1,083 of record CAYTLH010000042.1, read on the forward strand.
CCGAGGACAAGGTCGCGCACGAGATCGGGGCGTTGGGCTCCCGCGCCGGCTCCCTGACGGAGGAGGCCGCGAAGTGGACCGGGTTGCCGGCGGGAATCGCGGTGGCCGTGGGCAATGTCGACGCCCACGTGACGGCCCCGGCGGCCCAGGCGGTGGAGCCCGGGCAGATGGTCGCGATCATGGGCACGAGCACGTGCCATGTGGTGAACGGCGCCGAGCTTGCCCAGGTTCCGGGGATGTGCGGGGTCGTCGACGGTGGGATCGTCGACGGGCTGTGGGGCTTCGAGGCCGGGCAGTCCGGCGTGGGGGACATCTTCGGCTGGTACGTGGCGAATCAGGTTCCGGAGGAATACTCGCGGGCCGCCGAGGAGGCCGGGATCGGCCTCCACGACCACCTGACGCGGCTCGCCTTCGCCGAGCCCGTCGGGGCGCACGGTCTTGTCGCCCTCGATTGGCACAGCGGAAATCGATCGGTCCTGGTCAACCACGAACTCTCGGGGGTCGTGGCAGGCCTCACCCTGCAGACCCGCCCCGAACACGTTTACCGCGCGTTCCTGGAGGCGACGGCCTTCGGCACGCGCGTGATCCTCGAGGCCTTCGCCGACTCCGGCGCCCCCGTGACCGAGTTCATCGTCGCGGGGGGGCTGTTGACCAACACCGAACTCATGCAGTGCTACAGCGACGTCCTGGGGCTGCCGGTCTCCACGATCGCCAGCGAGCAGGGACCGGCGCTGGGAAGCGCGATCCACGCGGCCGTGGCCGCCGGCGCTTACCCGGACATCCGTTCGGCTAGCGAGGCGATGGGCCGGGTCAACCGCGCGGTGTACACGCCGGACAAGGAACGGGGACAGGCGTACGACGCCTTGTACCGCGAATACGTCGCACTCCACGACTACTTCGGCCGAGGCGGCAACGACGTCATGAAACGCCTGAAGGCCATCCGAAGGGAGGCCCTGTCATGAACGCAGGAGAGAAGGAAGAGAGGAAGGCGCGCGAGCGGCTGACCGCCCTCCACCGCGAACTCGTGCGTTACGGCCTGGTCGTGTGGACGTCCGGCAACGTCAGCGAACGGCTGGTCGGCGTCGACCGCTTCCTGATCAAGCCCAGCGGCGTCGACTACGACGACCTCACACCCGAGTCGATGGTGCTGTGCGAACTCAACGGCAGCGTCGTCCCGGGAAGCGTCGGGTCGGAGCGGAATCCGTCGAGCGACACCGCCACCCACGCCTACGTCTATCGCCACATGCCCCACGTGAAGGGCGTGGTCCACACCCATTCCTCCTTCGCCTCCGCGTGGGCGGCCGTCGGGAAACCCATCCCCTGCGTGCTGACCGCGATGGCGGACGAGTTCGGCGGGGAGATCCCGATAGGCCCCTTCGCGACCATCGGCGACGAGTCGATCGGCCGCGGCATCGTGGACACGCTCGTCGGCCATCGCTCGCGTGCCGTGTTGATGCAGAACCACGGCGTCTTCGCCATCGGCTCCAGCGCCCGGGACGCGGTCCAAGCCGCGGTCATGTGCGAGGACGTGGCGAGGACGGTTCATCGTGCGATTCAGATCGGAAAGCCCCTGGCCATCGAACAGAAGGCGATCGATGCTCTCTTCGATCGATATCAGAACATTTACGGACAACCAGACAAGGAGACGCCACGATGACGAAGCGATCCATACTTCCGGACCCTGCAAAGAAGCAGGTCTGGTTCGCGACCGGAAGCCAAGAGATGTACGGCCCGGAGACCCTGGCGCAGGTCGCCTCGCAGTCGCGTGAGGTGGCCGATGCCCTGGGGGCGTCGAGCGATGTGCCGGTGACCGTAACGTGGAAGCCCACCCTGACCGATCCCGAGTCGATCCGGAGGCTTTTCCTCGACGCCAATTCCGACGACTCCGTGGTGGGGGTCATCGTGTGGATGCACACCTTCAGCCCGGCGAAGATGTGGATCGCGGGGCTCATGGCGAGCCTGAAGCCCGTGCTCCACTTCCACACCCAGGCGAACCTCACCCTTCCGTGGGGCGAGATCGACTTCGACTTCATGAACCTCAATCAGGCCGCGCACGGCGACCGGGAGCACGCCTACATCGAAACCCGGCTGGGCATCCCGCGGACCACGGTCGTGGGGCACGTCTCCGACCCGAAGGTGACCGCCGCCATCGGCGAGTGGTCGCGCGCGGCCCTGGGCCGGTGGGCCACGCAGACCATGAAACTCGTCCGTTTCGGCGACAACATGCGCTTCGTGGCGGTGACGGAGGGGGACAAGACCGAGGCGGAGATTCGCCTGGGGACCCAGGTCAACACGTGGGGGGTCAACGAACTCGCCGACGCCGTGCACGCGGCCGACAAGAAGCAGGTCGACTCCCTCATCGAGGAGTACCTCGATACGTACGACGTCGCCGCCGAGCTTCGGCCGGGCAAGGAACATCACGAGTCGCTCCGGTATGGGGCGGCAATCGAGGTGGGGCTGAGGAGCTTCCTCGAGGCCGGAGGCTTCAGCGGTTTCACCACGACCTTCGAGGATCTGGGGGAGTTGCGTCAGCTGCCGGGCCTGGCGGTTCAGCGCCTCATGGCGGATGGCTACGGATTCGGGGCCGAGGGCGATTGGAAGACGGCCATTCTCGTCCGCGCCGCAGCGGTGATGGGAGCGGGGCTTCCCGGTGGGGCGAGCCTGATGGAGGAGTACACGTACAGCCTGGAACCCGGGGACGAGGTCGTCCTGGGGGCGCACATGCTCGAGATCAACCCTGCGCTGTCCTCCGAGAAGGCGCGCCTGAGGATCGCGCCGTTGGGCATCGGCGGCAAGGAGGACCCGGTTCGCCTGGTCTTCACCGCGGATCCCGGTCCCGCCGTCATCGTGGCCCTCAGCGACATGCGGGAGCGCTTCAGGATGGTGGCCAACGTCATCGACAACGTCGCCCTTCCGGCCCAAATGCCGAATCTCCCGGTCGGGCATGCCGTATGGAAGCCCCGTCCCGATTTCCGGACGTCGGCGACTTGCTGGCTGATGACGGGTTCCGCACACCACACGGTCATGTCGAATCAGGTAGGTGCGGGGGTGTTCCGGGAGTTCGCTCGGATGTCCGAGGTGGAGTTCTTGGTCATCGACGAGGCGACGACGGTCCGCGCGTTCGAGCAGGAGATGCGCACGAACTCCGTTTACTATCGCCTCGCCCAGTCGCTTTAGCTAGAACCCCTCTGTGGGCTTTTGACCCCCTCTCTCTGGGGGCAGCCGCCGTGACGGCAGGGGCTCGTCCCGAATCCGTATCCTGACGGTCCCTGAGGTCGTGGGTTAGCCTGGGTTTGTCCGTGAACCTGAAGGACGGTAACCCTAGGGAGGGATTCATGAAGAACGTTCGTTTCGCATTGGCGGGAGCCGCCGTGCTCTCCGGCGCGTTCCTGCTGTCGGCCTGCTCGAGTTCCGATTCCGGTGACGACGGCGGCACCGGGGACACCACGCCGACGGCCCAAGGGTCATCTGGCCCCGTCGGCACCCCCACCCCCGACGAGACCACGACGACCCCCGCAGGCTCCCAGGACGTCACCGCCGCCGGCGCCGTGCTCGGCATCGGAGATAGCGCCATCATCGAGTACCACACGTACGTCTACCCGGACGACACCCTGGACCCGGTGCTATCGGACGATGAGCAGCTGCTTCGACTGACCATCACCTCGGTCGAGGACGCCACGATCGCCGACTTGCCGGAGAACGCCGACATCTCGGGCGAGCCCGCGGACGAACTATCGGTGGCGTTCGTGCGATACGAGGTCAAGATGGGAGGCCCGTCGGTCATCGACATGACCGACCGCGCCATCATCTCCGACCGGATGAGCCTCGGGGGCTCCGACACCTTCATGTTCCACGATCGGAACGGTGTGACCGACTGCGTGGACCAGTTCTTCTTCGGTGACGGCTTCAACATGGGCAAGACCGTCGAAGGCTGTTTCACGGCCGTGTACTACACCGCGAATGGGATGCCGGACATCCAATACAGCGCGGCGCTGATGGACACGGAGGACA
>CAYTLH010000043.1:0-3173 GCA_964438525.1 uncultured Demequinaceae bacterium
TCAACTCGGGAAGGACGATCTCGGCTGCCGGATCGGAGTTCGATGCGGAACTCATTCGCGACCTGACCCTTCTCACCGCGAAGCCCTTCATCTATGTCTTCAACGTCGACGAGGCGACCTTGGCCGATTCCGGCCGAAGGGCGGCCCTGGAGGCAGCCGTAGCCCCCGTTGACGCGATCGTCATGGACGCCAAGTTCGAATCGGAGCTCGTGGACCTTACACCCGACGAGGCTCGCGAGATGCTCGAGGCCTCCGGCCAGGTCGAATCCGGCCTGGATCAACTGGCCAGGGTGGGGTTCGACACCTTGGGCCTGCAGACCTTCCTGACCGCCGGGCCGAAGGAGTCCCGGGCCTGGACCATTCACAAGGGATGGACGGCCCCGCAGGCGGCCGGTGTCATCCACACGGATTTCGAGAGGGGCTTCATCAAGGCGGAGATCGTGTCGTACGACCACCTGGTCGAGGCCGGGTCGATGGCTGAGGCTCGGGCCCGAGGATGGGTTCGTATGGAGGGGAAGGACTACGTCATGGTCGAGGGGGACGTCGTCGAATTCCGTTTCAACGCTTAGGTTCACATAGTCCGGTTTCTTACGTCGGTCACGAGGTTGCCTCTTCACGTCGGGACTCTAGTCGCATACCCTTTAATGTATGAGCCAGGTGAGGGACTCATGGGAACCGACGGATCTCGACGAAGACGAACAGAAGCCCCGGGCGGCTTGGGAGGAGATCTCGCCGGATAACCTCAGGCGCTCGGCTTTGTCGGAGGAGTACGAAGCCGAGTTGGAGTCGGGCGGCCATAAGGTTCAGGCGGGGATGGCCTGGTTCGAGGTCATCCTTGGAAGCCTCTTGGGGGCGGCGATGGCCATCGCCCTGTGGGGGTGGTCGGAAGGGGGGCTCTGGTTCCTCGTCCCGGTGCCAGGCTTGGTCTTGGGGGCACCGTTGATGACCTCTAAGCGGCGGGATCTCAAGTACATCGGATACGGGCTTCTCGTCTCGCCCGTCATTGCCCTGGTGCTGGGCCTCGTGTTCTGGTACCTGACCTTGTTCCTTTAGTCCGAGACGGCCTTGCATAAGCCTTATGGTGGAGGGCATGTCGCGCTTGGTCATTCCGTATGCTGTGCTCAGTTTGCTGGGCATGGCCGTAGGCGTCTTCGGCACCGGAGGGCATCGGTTCAAGCCCCCCTGGGGTCTGGTGTGTGTATTCGTCCTGGTCGTCTCGGCGGCGACCTTGGCGCGGGCATGGAAATCGTGGATGGGTTTGTCGGTGTTCTTCGGTGTGTGGCTCACGATTGTATTGCTTTTATACTTCACCAAGGGACCGGGAAACTCGGTCGTGATTGCAGGCGATGGCTTGGGTATGGCGTGGGTGCTCGGGGGCGTCGTAGCGGCCGCGATTCCGGCGGCGATACCGAGGAGGTTCCTCGGGGAGGAAGAACATGACTGGCGACATGCGCGTGAATAGCGCTGACGACGGATCCGCAGAGGATTCCGGGCGTGACCTCTCGGAGGGCCCGAGATCAGAGGGGGGAGCCGGTCGGATTCGGGGGGGTCTCACCTGGGTCGGCCGGGGGATGGCGCGAGCGGGTCAAGCCGTCGGGGATCAGGGGGGGCGTCTGTGGGCAGGCTTAACGGTTCGACGGGCGCGGAGGGTCGAGGCCAGGATTGAGGCCGCTCGGGAGGCGGCGAGAAAGAGGGCCGCCGAAGTCGCCGGGGTCTCCTATGTCCCGGAAGCCGATCTACCCGCCGAATCGTCAGACGGCGATTCTGGGTTAGAGGAGCCCGAGGCGGTCGAGGAGGAGCCTGAGGAGCCCGAGGCGGTCGAGGAGGAGCCTGAGGAGCCCGAGGCGGTAGAGGAGGAGCCTGAGGAGCCCGAGGCGGTCGAGGAGGAGCCTGAGGAGCCCGAGGCGGTCGAGGAGGAGCCTGAGGAGCCCGAGGCGGTAGAGGAGGAGCCCGAGGCGGATAGTGCGTCACTGGTTGGCGCGGCGCACCGGAGCACAGTCAAGACCAGATCGAGTTCCCCGAAGATCGGGTCTATGCTCGCGCGGCCGTCCCAGGCCGTTTCGGCGTGGTTCGTCGTCGTAGCACGCCTCGCCTGGTCTGGCCTATGTCGGGTTGGCCGTGGTATGGGTTCGGCGGTCGCCGCGACGGGCCGAGGGCTGGCATCCGCGGGGCGTACCGCCTGGGTGTGGTCGCGTCGGGTGGGACAGGCCGCGGCTTCGGGCCTCCGATTCGTGGGACGGGCCATGCTGCGAGGCGGAAGGATCACTCTCGGATGGTTGAGCAGGGTCGGCACAACGGTCAAGCATTCCTGCGGACGCTGGATCGAGTGGGTCCATCAGAGGTGGATTGCCCGCCCACCACGGCCGAGGACCCTGATCTCGATCGGGGCAGGCCTGGTCGTCGTCCTTGGATACCTCCTTGCCCAGGTCTCTATCGCGTCTCGAGTCGCGCCGGGAACGACCATACTCGGGGTCGATGTCGGCGGCATGTCCTCGGATGAGGCCCAAGAACTCGTCGAGGTTCGTCTCGAGGACCTTTCGTCCTCGGTCGTCTCCATCTCCGCACATGGACGGGTCGTCGTCATGACGCCAGAGGATCTCGGGCTCGGCTTCGATGTCGACGCCACCTTAGACTCCCTCTCGGGGTTCTCTTGGTCTCCCCTTTCCGTGTGGAAGCAGGTGGTGGGGGTCGGCGATGTTCGACCAGTCGTGACGATCGAACAGGAGCGGTTTCAGGAAGCAGTCGAGGAGGCAGCAGCCATCCTTCGGCAGGAGGCCCAAGATGCGGAGGTTGTCCTCGGGGCTTCGGGGGCCACGGTTCGGGCTTCTCAGGACGCCGTCGAGATCGATGACGAGGTGCTCGCCCAGGCCCTGCTCGAGTCGTGGCCGACGGAATCCCCTATAGCCGTTCCCGTCGAGGTTACCGAGCCGACCCTTCGAACCGAAGAGGCGCGGAGGTTCTCCCGAGCCGTCAATAGCATCATCATCGCCTCACCCGTGACGCTGAACAGTCCGAACGGATCGGTCGTCTTCACTTCGGAGGATCTTGTCTCGAACGGTTCGATCGTGACAGACGGCTCTCACTTCTCCTTTGCCATGGACGGCCAAGCCCTGGCGAATCTGGTCTTCGAGCGTCTCCCCGGGGTCGAGAACGCCTCAGTGGGGGCCTCCTTC
>CAYTLH010000044.1:0-6042 GCA_964438525.1 uncultured Demequinaceae bacterium
ATGGAATACGTCGAGGGCCACACCGTCCGCGACATCCTCAAGGAGGGGGCCGCCGCCCCCATCGACGAGGCTATCGAGATCATCTCTGGGGTCTTGACCGGGCTCGAGTATGCCCACTCCGCGGGACTCGTCCACCGAGACATCAAGCCGGCCAACATCATGTTGACTCCGACGGGCGCGGTCAAGGTCATGGACTTCGGGATCGCCCGAGCCCTTGCGGACGTCGGCCAGACGATGACCCAGGCACAGTCGGTCGTGGGCACGGCCCAATACCTTTCCCCCGAGCAGGCCCGAGGAGAGGAGGTCGACGCGAGGTCGGACCTGTACTCCACCGGATGCGTCCTGTTCGAACTTCTCTGCGGCCGGCCCCCCTTCGTTGGGGATTCCCCCGTATCCGTCGCCTATCAACACGTACGGGAAACCCCTCCGAACCCTTCGGACTACGCCCCCGATGTTCCCAAGGCTTTGGACCTCATCGTCCAACGGGCCCTGGCCAAGGACCGCGCCAAACGGTACTCGACGGCTCACGAGTTTCTCGGAGACCTCAACGCCTTCATGGCGGGACGCCCGCTTTCCCCCACGACCGGCCAGTACCCGGTCGGTTCGGCCAGCACCGGGGCGGGGGCGGCCGCGGTCAAGGCCGCCGCCGCTGCGAATCCCGGCGCGAGCATCGGTCAGACCTTCGACGGCGCCGACGTTCCGCTGGGTAGCAGTCCCATGGACGAGTACGTCGAGGTCAACGAGCGCCGCCGGAGGATCACCCACTTCTTCATCCTCATCGCGACCGTCGCGGCGGCGGTGGCTTCCGTCTTCGCGTTGTTCGCCCTGGCCGGCTCGGGAAACGGAGACGGAGCGACGACCGTCTCGATACCCAACCTGAGCGGGATGACCCAGAGCGAAGCCCTGGAACGCCTTACGCAATTCGGCCTCATCGGGTTAACCGAAGGGGAGGTCGATCCCGATGTCGAGTTGGATACTGTCATCCGTACCTCTCCGGAACAGGGCACGGTAGTGGACCGAGGCTCGACGATTACCGTCTACATCTCGGTTGACGCGAACCAACTGACCGTGCCAGACGTCCGAGGCCTGAGCCTGGAAGAGGCCCAGTCCCTCGTCGAAAGCAACGGGCTGACGGTGGGGGGCACGATGGAGATCAACGGAGACCTGGATATTGCGGAGGGCTACGTCACGGGCACCGATCCCGGCAAGGGAATGGCCGTCGAGGAGGGAGCGGAAATCACCCTCAAGGTCTCGAGCGGCAAGGTCATGCTTCAGGACCTCAAGGGCCGGACCGAGGAGCAGGCGATCGCCTTCCTCGACGGAATTCGGCTTCCGAACGAGATCGAGGAAGTCCAAAACGGCGTCGCCACGCCGGGAACCGTCATCGGCCAGAGTCCGTCGGCCGGCCTGGTGGACTTCGGGACCGGGGTCATCCTCCAGATCGCCATTCCCGTCAACATGGTTGAGGTCCCCGACGTGGTCGGAGACTCGGAATCGTCGGCCATCGCCCAGGTCGTACAGGCCCAACTCGAGACGTCCGTGACCTACGAGTACTCCTCGTCCGTAGACGCGGGGCTCGTCATCTCGACCAGCCCGACGGCGGGGACATCCGCGCCGGAGGGATCGACGGTTACCATCACCGTCTCCTTGGGCCCCGAACCTCTGCCCAGCCCGACTCCGAGCCCGTCCCCGAGCCCATGACCCGAGCGGTCGTCATCGGCGGAGGCCTTGTCGGCCTGTCGACGGCCGCGCTTCTCTCGCGTGGGGGCCTAGAGGTCACGCTGCTCGAACGTCATCCGAATACCGGGGGCCGTTCGGCTCCTATCCGGGCCAAGGGGGCCCTACTCGACGCCGCCCCAGGGCCGTTTTCGTATCAGGCGATGTCCGACTTTCACGCCCTCCTCGGGCGGAACCTCCACGACCACCTCGACCTGGTCGAACCGGATATTCGATTACGGGTCTTCATTGAAAACGAGACGGGTCTTCCGTCTGAGACTTTCGACCTCGAACACGACGCCGGACCGAATTGGGATCGGCTCGACGAGCTAGCTCCAGACGAGGGCCGGGCGGTCAGCCGCCTCGTCCTTAGAACCGTGGAACGGGAACCCCTGATTCGACAACGCCTTCACAACGTTCCCTTGACGCGAAGTGTCCCCGCCCTGAGTCTGTCGGTCATCCGCCGCCTTCGCTGGCTGTATAAGGTCCTCGGCACTAGCGTCGGCAAGGAACTGTCGACCTCGCTCGGGAACCCAGACGTTCGGAGCCTGCTCGAGTGCTCGATCCTGGGCCTGACCGGATCTCCGTCATCCACACCGGTTGCCTACTCCTCGGTGTACACCCGTCTTCTCACCGGAGTCGTCCGATATCCACGAGGCGGCGTCGCGTCGGTCGTCTCCACCCTCGAAGACGCGGCCCGCGAGGAGGGTTCCGAGATTCGGACGGAGTTCGACGTCGCTCGCATCCTCGTCGACCCGGAAACGGGGCTGGCGACGGGGGTGATCTCCAGGTCCGGTGACGTTCTTCCGGCGGACGTGGTCGTATCCTGCGTCGACCCCCATCACACGGATACGTCCCTCGTGCCCCCGGAGTATCGCTCGTTTCCAGAATCCCAATGGACCCGGCGCCCGGCCCCCTCGGCCATTGTCGCCCTTCTCGTCTTCAAGAAACGGGTCCGCCAACTCGCCCATCACAACGTCTTTCTTCCCCAAGACTGGGACCGGGTGATCTCCGATCTCGAGGGGGAACGCGTGGCGGATCCTTTGGCGTTCGAGTCGGTATACGTCGGGCGTCCGACGGCCACCGATTCGAAGGCTGCGCCGAGGGGCAAGGACCTGCTTTCCCTCGTCATCCCCCTCCCCGCAGACCCCTCCCTCGGGGCCGACGATCGATCTAGCCAGGACCTTCGCCAGATGATCACCCGGGTCGTATCTCAGATTGGATTCATGGCGGACATTCCCGATCTCGGCGAACGGCTTCACGCGGATCACGTGGCGACGCCAGCGGACTTCGCATCCGACTATTCAGCCTGGCAGGGCTCATTGATGGGAATCGCTCCGACCGTCAAGAACCTTCTCCTGCCGCGTCCTACGATCACCTCGCCAAAGGTTGGAAACCTCGTCCACGCCGGAATGTCGCTCCTGCCCGGTTGGGGGATGGAAGGGGCCCTGGACGCGGCCGCCGTGACCGCAAAGGCGCTCCTGGGTTCGGAGGGGACCGAATCCCTCCCCGTTCCCGCACCTCAGGGCTTCCTCCGCCTCAGCACGCGAACCGACGTCCTCGGCGATCTTCTCCGCGACGCTCGCGGGGATGGCTCAACCGACGACGCTTAGGTTCGGACCAAAGGCGACAGCCCCTCGGATCGCGCCTCTGGGCCCCTCATCCCGCATACCTCGAGCCAGTTCGCCAACAGCCGATGTCCCCCTTGAGTCAAGACGGATTCCGGGTGGAACTGCACTCCATGAAGCGGAAGCGTTCTGTGACTTAAGGCCATGATGATCCCCGACTTCGTCCATGCCGTTACCTCGAGCTCGTCGGGGACGGTGTCCGGTTCCACCGCGAGCGAGTGATACCTCGTCGCTGTAAACGGGTTGGTCAGTCCCGACATGATCGTCCCCCCCTCGTGCAAGACCTCCGAGGTCTTTCCGTGCATGAGTTCGGGAGCGTGGGATACGACCGCCCCAAAGACTTCCGCCAAGGCCTGGTGGCCGAGACACACCCCGAGCATCGGCGTTGAGGATTCCGAGCATCGACGGATGGCCTCGCCTGATACTCCAGCGTCGGATGGCTTGCCCGGCCCGGGCGACACCAGCACGCCGTCATAGTCCGGCACGTCATCGACAGCCGTTTCGATGTCGTTCCTCACGACCGTCGCCTCAGCCCCCATCTGACGGATGTAGCCGACGATGGTGTACACGAACGAGTCGTAGTTGTCGATGACGAGGATAGTGGCCACGGTCCTAGCCTCCCACGGTCTGCTGCTCGAATGGCAATAGGGGAGCGAGCCAGGGAAAGATCCAGAGGAACAGGACGACGACGAGCGCCACGACCGCCACGGAGGCGACGGCACATTTGAACCGGATCGATCCGGGAATCCTCTTCCATAACCATCCGTACATTTATGGTCCCTCCCCCACTCCAGCCTCGACCTCGGAAAGCGACTCCTGCGCGTTGAAGACGATCTCCTCCGGGTAGCCGGCCGAGGCCTCCGCCCAGTACTCGAGGATTCCGTGGACGATGTAGCGCTTCGATGCGGAAAACCTCGGATGGCACGTCGTGAGGGTGACGTACCGTCCGTCGGCGGCCACACCCCGGCGCCCTGGGACGGGGGCGATGGCCGCGGTATATCCGGGATAGACGATCTTGGTCTCCGTGACGCGGTACAGGTACCAGGTCGACTCGGTCCGGACGATGATCGCATCCCCCTCGACGAGTTCCTCGATGCGACTGAAGGGCTTGCCGTAGGTCGTCCGGTGTCCTGCCACCGCGAAATTGCCCCAGCCCCCGGGTAGGGCCGTTTCCGGATAGTGCCCGATCCCCAGCTTGTCCAATACGTCCCTCCGCCCGACGCCCTCGCTGATCGGCTTGACATAGTCGGCCCCCCACCGGGGCACGTACATGGTGGCGAAGGTTTCGGCAGTCTCGGGCGTCGGCTCGAAGGGCGAGCTGTCGGCCCGGTGCTTGTCTTTCTCCTCGATGATCGGAATCCCAAAATCGTCGGGCTCTTCGGTCGGCAGGATGACGGGAAAGCCTCCGTCGGGGATCGGCGGATACCGCCACGTCAGGTCGTCGACCGCCTCCTGTTGCTGCCTGGTCCCCACGACATCGGTCCACCACACCTCCCACACGACGAACAACGCCAAGAGGACCCCCACGGTCACGAGAACTTCGCCCAGAATCCCGAGGGCGCGGGAGACCCACCGGCGGGCTCGTCGGGGATCCTTCGTGGTGGACGGGGCCGCTTTCTTCATGGCTTCCACAGGATAGACGATGAGGCGGATTGGCCGTGTCCACCTCCGTCACTCGCTACGCTGGACCTGTCCACAGTTCGTGTCGCAAGGAGGAGTACCGTGGCTGTCTCGAAGAAACGGGTGAAGGCGGTGTACAAGCCCCCCCGTCGGGCGGGGAAGGAGAAGAAGAATCCGGCCTGGCTGATGCCGACCATGGTGGGTTGTTTTCTCGTGGGCGTCTCGTGGATCCTGGTGTACTACATCTCCCAGGCGAACTACCCTCTTCCCATCGGCAACGGAAACCTCCTCACGGGCTTCGGTCTGTTCATCATCGGCTTTTTCCTGCTGACCAGGTGGAAGTAGTCCCGATCGTTTTCTCCCCGGTTATCCCCATGGTTATCCACAACGGGGGAAAAACTACATCGATGTGATTCAGTTCACACTCCGGATCGTGGGTCGGCGCTTCCCGGACTTGATGAGCACGAGCGTGACCAGAGCCCCGACGATCGCCCCACCCAGATGCCCCTGCCACGAGAATCCTTCGACGAAGAAACCCAGGGCGATCCATAAACCCGCCAGGATCATCAGGTCGTACGCCGGCCGTTTCAGGGCTACCGTCATGACGGCGTATCCCGCCACAACGCCGAAGATCGCTCCCGAGGCCCCCACGTGCGTGGTGAAGGCGTCGCCCAAGAGGATGACCATCGCCGAACCCCCCGCCAGGGACAGGGCGTAGAGCACGAGGAATCGCCACCACCCGAGGACGATCTCCATCACCCCGCCGAATTGCATGAGCACGAACATATTGATGAGGAGATGGAGGATGCCGACGTGGGCAAACCCCGAAGTGACGATTCTCCAAGGCTCCTCGTCCCAGTTCTCCGAAGTTAACCCGAGCCGATACACCCACTCCCCGCCCCAGACGCTCGCGGCGACCACGTAGGTTGCGACATTGAGCCCGATGAGGGTGATCGTGACGGTGGGCCGGCGTTTGGACACGGGGAATCCCAGAGCCGAGCGCACCGGCCTCGCCTGCTTCTGGGCCTCTTTTACGCAGTCGACGCAATGAACCCCGACCGCCGCGGTCCTTTGACAC
>CAYTLH010000045.1:0-9121 GCA_964438525.1 uncultured Demequinaceae bacterium
GGCTCAATTCGGCGTCGGGAAACAACACCCTGCCGGGTGAGGCGACCCGGGAGAAGATGTCGCGGCACACGGGCAGGTCGTTGTTGTGGGGTTTCGTGGACGCGCCTTTCGCGCTGTGGGGGATGAGGAGCACCGGGCGCCCCAGGGTCTCGGTGATGAAGTCTATGTGGGAGGCCACGTCCGCCGCGTAGTCGCCGCCGGAGCCGTCCACGGACTTACGGAGCACCTGGGAGGGAGAGACGCCCACGACGTCGCCGCGATCGAAGAATCCCAGGTCGACGGCGTCGGCGGCAGACTTCTCGTCCGCCGCCGTCACGTCGAGGGTGAAGGCAAGGTCGGCCCCTTCCGTCGCGTTCTTCAGCCCCAGGGAGAGGAGGTGCTCGTGGGTGACCGCCCCACGGGACACGACGGCCGCCATGCGCGGAAGAAGTCGTGAGGCCCAGAAGCGATTGACCCGATTGTCGAACGGGCCAAGGGCTTGGGCGCATTTCACGACGGGGGTCTTGACGAAGACAGCCGGCAGGATGGTGGCGACGTTGTAGAGAAGGAACTTTCCTCGGCCGTCGACGAAGGTGATGCCCCCTTGGTCGAGAAGGACGTCGGCATCGGCGATCGCGGCCACCTCGGGGGTCGTCCGGCGGATGATGGGTCGGAGGAAGGGAAGGATCCTCCACCACAGGGCCCCCGGGTTGACCATCAGCCCCAGTCGGAGGGGCGAGGCGTTGAGGATGGTGACGTTCGGGTACGGGTTGAGGGAGGAATCCGAGGTCGGGTACATGCTGAGGTGGGCGATTTCGATGTCGGGGTTCCGTTCGGTGAGCCGGGCGATGGAACTGACCAGCATGGCGGCCGCACCCTTGTTGCCGGAGAACGAGGAGCCGATGATCGCCACCTTCATGAGGACCGTCCCCGGCGCCGGGCCTCGAGCCTGAGCCCGGCGTAGATGAGCGTGATGATGGCGTCGCCCACGATGCTGAGGACCCGGGCGGCGAGCGATACCACGATCGCCTGCTCTAGGGGCATATACGCGGTCGCGAAGAAGACGAATACCGATTCGCGGACGCCAAGCCCGCTGGGGACGACGACGGCGAGGATGCCGAGGGCACCCGCCAGGGCGTAGGCGGCGGAGAGAGGCACCCAGGAGCCGGGCCCGGCGTCGGAGAGGAAGGCGGCGATGAGGCACACGCCGATCCCGTTGAGGATCCGTGGGACAAGGTAGCCCGCCTGGAAGCCCAGCGATTCCCCAAAGGAGAGGAAGTGCTCGTCCGGGACGGTCCGGCCGAGGACGCGCCGGGAGAAGACGTTTACGGTCCAGCTGAAGACCCGCCGATGCGTGACGATGAGGACGGGCAGGAGGGTGGCCAACCCGACCCACACCGTGGAGGAGAGGCTCAGGCCATCCCCCCCCAGGGCCTGCCAGACGAGAAGCAGCGGGACCATGGGGACGATGGAGACGATCATCAGGAAGGCGTTTTCGTATACCACCGACAGGACGAGGAGGAGTTTCGACGTCTTCCGCCCCTTGGCCCAGAGGAGCTTGTTGACGACCAGCCCGACGTGACCGGGGATGTACTTGAGCAGCCACGAGGCGAACTGGACGCGGATGGCCTCCAGCGGCGGGACGCCGCGCCCCTCGAGCCTCGCCATGATCCTTCCCCAGAGCGCGCCCGATACCGCCACCGCGAGGATGAACATCGCCACGGTCGTGGCCGTCCACCAACCCAGGGATAGGTCGATGTCACGGATTTCGTCCCAGTTATCGCTGAGGGCCTTGAAGAAGAACAGCCCGACGAGGCAGACGACGACGGCACCCGCCGCCCCACGGAGAAGGCGACTACTCTTCACGGGCGCCGTACCGGCGGATGGTATCGAGATCCTTCTTCTTCGAACTCGCGACCTTGCCCGTAGGGTCGGCGTAGCCGACGGCGAGCAGCATGACGACTCGCTCATAGGGCTTGAGCTCGAGCGTCTTGGCCATCTTGGCTTCCAGGGGCTCGAAATCGGGCCAGTTGATCGGGCACGAGCTGAGCCCCAAGGTCTCGAGGGCGAAAATGAAGGCCATGGATGCGAGGGAGGCGTCGATGTAGGGGACGTGTCGGTCGCGCGGGGAGAAGTAGGAACTGAGGTCGGCCTTGACGACGATGATCGCGGGAATCTGGTGGGAGTATCCCGACGTTCCGAAGGGGATACCGGCGACCTTGTGGACCGACTCGGGATCGTCGAAGACGAGGAATTCGTAAGGAAGGCGGTTGCACGCCGAGGGCGACTGTCGGGCGACGAGGAGGGCCTGGTCGATCAGTTTTCGCGGGACGGGCTTGTCCTCGAACCACCGGACCGAGCGGCGATTGAGGGCGAGGTCGAGCATTTGCTGGTACGTGATATCGGTTGCCTTCAGTTCGGACACCGGATAGGGGAAGTGGCTCCCCGGGGAGGCGGGGGCGGGGAGGGACTCGAAAGCATCCTTGGCCTTCGCGATGACGGGGTCGGTCGCGGACACGACCGAGAAGTACCGGGTGAGGACATCGTGGGCCCATTCGGTCTCGCCGTCGTCCTGTCCCTCGAGCGTGTCCGGTCGGGACAGGGCGTGGGCATAGAACTCGACCGCCTCGTCGATGTAGCTTCGGGCGAACACCTCGCGGGCGGGACGCATGAGGAGCCCCTTTTCGAGGCGGTGGATGTTGCGCCTGAGTTCAACGTGGCTCGGGCGGTGTCGCTTGAGGTTCCTGTAGTACGCGCGACGGCCCGCGAGGACGGCGTATTGCTCACGATTGTGGGTGAACCAGCCGAACCAACTGTAGATCGTCGCGGTGAGCCGGCTGGAGCCGCCAAAAGCCAGGAAGGCCCGGGTGGTTCCGTTGTAAAGCCGACGGATGAACCGAACCGCGAGGAGGCGTTTGGCGAGGCGTTTGAGTCTGGTCACGGGGCCTTCTTTCGCTTGCCCGGACGGCCAGTGGGCCGGATCCCATCGGCGGCGGGAAGGGCCGGCCCGTACTGCAGCGTCTTGACCCGTTCGAGCTGTTCCTCGTGAAGGATGCGGTTGGTCCTCATGAGGTCGGAGAGCACCCCCAGGGCGATCGCGAGGAGCGTGGCCACGATCATCGCCCCACCGAAGACCAGCGATTGCAGGTGGTTGCCCTCGTCCCCCATCAGTCGGAGGACGGCGAATCGAACGAAGGGAGTGAGGCCCAGAATCCCGAAGAGGGCGGACAACCAGGCGAACACCGTCCAAGGCCGGTACATGATGTACGACCTGAGGATTGCCTGCCCAGACTTGAACATATGCTCGAAGACATTCGAGAACAGACGGGATTCCCTGGTCTTGGGGTTCGTCTTAATGGGGATGGAGGTGACCGCGATCCTCTTATTGCCCGCCTGGATGATCGTCTCCATGCAGTAGGAGAACCTTGTGACGATGTTGAGGCGATAGAGGGCGTACTTGGAGTATGCGCGAAACCCCGAGGCCGCATCCGGTAGCCGGGTCCCTGCGGCCCGGTTGACCACCCAGGAGCCGAAACGCTGCATGAGCCGCTTGAACCGCGAGAAGTGCCGGATGGACTGGGTTTGACGGTCTCCGATGACGATGTCGGCCTCTCCCCGGAGGATGGGTCTGACGAGGTCGGCGATCTTCTCTTGCGGATACTGGTTATCGCCATCGGTATTCACCACGATGTCCGCGCCGTGGGCGAGCGCGTATTCCACTCCGTCCCTAAAGGACCGGGCAAGTCCCATGGTCGAGGTGTGACGGACGATATGCGTGACCCCACGGTCACGGGCGATATCTATGGTGCCGTCCGTCGAACCATCGTCGATGACGAGGATGGAAATGCGGCCGATTCCGGGAATGCGTTTCGGCATGGAGCCGAGGACGAGGGGCAGGGTCTCCTCCTCGTTGAGGCAGGGCACCTGTATGAAGAGGTTCACAGGAGCTCCTTGGTCGAGGATGCGGCTGGGTCCAGACTAGCGACGAGTCCGGCCCACTCGAAATCCTAGGCTAGGAAGGACGTTTGATGCGGTCGCGCCTATGTTCGGGCGAATCGCGAGATCGCCCACCGGCCGACGGCGGCCCCGATTCCCGCTGCCGGGGCGACGCTGACCCCCAGGCCGACAACGTCGACCAGGCGGCCGAGAAACTCCCCGACCGAGAATCCGACGAAGAGGCCCAGGACGGCGAAGGCCAGGATGTGGAGGCCGTTGTTCTCGACGTTCCTGAGGGCGAAACCCAACCCCCATCCGAGGACCGGTCCGAGCAAGAGGAACACGCCGATGGCGGTGCCGAGGACGAGGACGGCGGCTTGCCCGACGGTCTGGGAGGAGAGGTCCTCCCCGACCGGGTCGCCGAGGAGGATATTGCCCGCGAGGACTCCCCCCGCGACAGAACCGCCGATGAACGATCCGACGAGCGTCACCCACGGAGAGAAACTCACCGTCCACGCCAACTGGTACTTGTCTCGTACCGAATCCTGCTTCGCCATGGGGCAAGCCTACGGGGTGAAGGAGGCGGGTAGGATCGAATCGTCCATAAGGAGGACTCCATGAAATTCGTCATCAAGAAGAGCGAGAAGTCTGGCCAGTTCTGGTTCAACATCGTCGCCTCGAATGGGCAGGTCCTTGCCACGAGCGAGCAGTACACGGCCAAGGCCTCCGCCGTGAGCGCCATCGAATCCATCCAGAAGAACGCCGCCGCGGCCCCGATCGTCGACGAAAGCTAAGAGTCGGATTTGTCTCTAACAGCGGCGCCACTGTGCCGCTCGGGGCTTGTTTGCGACACAATGGGGCGGTGACCTCGTTTCTCTGGCGGCATGCTGGGGCGAGAGCCTCGGACGTCAAGAAGATGCTGGATGCCGTCGGCCATCATTCCCTTGGGAACCTCGTCGAAGCGGCGATACCGTCGGAGATCCTCGAGGATGTTCCACTCGATCTGCCCGGGGCGAGAAGCGAACACGACGTGCTCGACCAGTTGAGCAAATTCGCGACTCGCAACCACGCCCAGATTCAGATGATCGGCCAGGGATACTTCAACTCCATCACTCCCATGGTCCTGAGGAGGAATATCCTCGAGAATCCCGCCTGGTACACGCCGTACACCCCGTACCAGCCTGAGATCTCTCAAGGCAGGCTGGAGGCCCTTCTCGTCTTCCAGACCCTGATCGCCGACCTGACCGCGCTCCCCATCGCCGGCGCTTCGCTCCTCGACGAGGCGACGGCGGTCGCAGAGGCCGTCCTTCTCATGAAGAGGGCCACCAAGGACAAGTCGCGGACGTTGGTCATACTGGACGCCGACTGCCTTCCCCAGACCATAGAGGTGGTATCGGCTCAGGCGGAGGCCGTGGGGCTCAAGGTCAAGACCGAGGAGTTCGGGGAGGGGTGGTCTCCCCCGGACAACCTCGTCGGAGTCGTCATCCAGCAGCCGGGAGTCTCGGGACGAGTCCGAGAGGTGGAGGGGTACGTCCATGCTGTTCACGACGCGGGGGGGATGGTCACGATTGCGGCAGACCCCCTCGCCATGTGTGTCATCGTTCCGCCAGGCGAGGTCGGGGCAGACATCGCGGTCGGCTCAACCCAGAGGTTCGGGGTGCCACTCCTCTTCGGGGGCCCTCACGCGGCCTTCATCGCGGTGAGGCAGGGCCTCGAGCGCAACCTGCCCGGACGGCTCGTAGGAGTGTCTGTCGACGAGAACGGCCGGCGGGCCTATCGCCTCGCGTTGCAGACGCGGGAACAGCACATTCGTCGAGAGAAGGCCACGTCCAACATCTGCACGTCTCAGTCGCTATTGGCGATCATGGCCGCGATGTACGCCGTGCATCACGGGCCCGAGGGGCTGCGGGACATCGCCGCCCGGGTCCACGCGAGCGCCGTGGCCTTGGCGGATGCCCTTCGCGGAGCGGGGGTGCAGGTGGAGCACGAGGACTTCTTCGACACGGTCGTCGTCCTCGTCCCTGGGGGGGCGGAATCCGTCGTGGCTCGGGCCGCGGCGGAAGGCATCAACGTCCGCCGGATCGGGGACGATCGGGTCGCGATGGCATGCGACGAAATCACCACGCCGGAGATCATCAGTCGACTGGTGGGAGCCGTGACGGCGACGGAGCCTCGTCCAGTTTCGCCCAGCCCTGGCGTGGCGATCCCGCGGGAATTGAGGAGGAAGACTTCCTACCTTTCGCATTCGACGTTCCACCGCTACCACTCCGAGACCGAGCTCATGCGGTATCTGCGCCGGTTGGTCGACAAGGACCTTGCCCTCGACCGCACGATGATTCCTCTGGGCTCGTGCACGATGAAACTCAACGCCGCCGTGGAGATGGCTCCCATCACTTGGCCCGGGTTCGCCACGATCCATCCCTTTGCCCCGAGTGACCAGACGGCCGGCTATCGGGAGATGATCAGCCAACTCGAGCGATGGCTGGCGACCATCACGGGATACGCGGCCGTTTCCGTCCAACCGAACGCCGGCTCCCGGGGGGAGTATGCGGGTCTGAGGGCCATACGGGCCTACCACCAGTCACGGGGCGAGAGCCGACGAGACGTATGTCTGATTCCCGAATCGGCGCACGGGACGAACGCCGCTTCGGCGACCCAGGCGGGAATGCGGGTCGTGACCGTGGCGAATGCGCAGAACGGAGCCATCGACCGGGAAGACCTTGAGCTCAAGCTGAAGAAGCATCAGAAGAAGCTCGCGGCGATCATGGTCACCTACCCCTCGACCCATGGGGTATTCGAGGAGGGGATGGCCGACATATGTTCCCTCGTTCACGACGCGGGGGGCCAGGTGTATATCGACGGGGCGAACCTCAACGCCCTCATTGGACTGGCGAAGCCGGGACACTTCGGCGGCGACGTGTCGCATATCAACTTGCACAAGACCTTTGCCATCCCCCACGGGGGTGGGGGTCCCGGGGTGGGCCCGGTCGCGGTCGCGGAGCACCTCATCCCGTTCTTGCCGGGTCTCAGGCAGACGATTCAACGTCCGGAGGAGTTGGCCCGGGCCGGGGCTCCCGTCAGCGCGGCCCCCTTCGGGTCCGCCGGGATCCTGCCGATCTCATGGGCTTATATCGCCCTGCTGGGATCGGAGGGGTTGCGCACCGTGACCGAACTGGCCATCCTCGCCGCAAACTACCTGGCGGTTCGGCTGGACGAACACTTCCCCGTGTTGTTCAAGGGCCCCGGCGGGTTCGTCGCGCACGAGTGCATCGTCGACTTCAGGCCTCTGACCGCGGCGACGGGCGTGACCGTCGACGACGTCGCCAAGAGACTGGTGGATTTCGGCATCCATGCCCCGACGGTGTCGTTCCCCGTTCCTGGCACATTGATGATCGAACCCACGGAAAGCGAGAGCCTCGCCGAACTCGATCGATTCATCGAGGCCATGATCACCATTCGAGACGAGATCACCACCGTTGAAAAGAGGGAGGTGTCGATCGACGACTCCCCCCTCAGGCTTGCTCCCCATACAGCCGCGGTCGTGGTGTCGGATTCCTGGGATAGGAAGTACTCTCGCGGCCAGGCGGCCTTCCCGGTGCCCCGGCTCAAGGCGAACAAGTATTGGCCTCCCGTCGGCCGTGTCGACGAGGCTCACGGGGACCGTAACCTCGTATGCGTGTGCCCCGATCTCGAAGAATACGACGAGGAGTTCGATGAGATCGGGGACGATGACCTCCTCGATCCCGACGGGGACATCTCGGCGTTTTCCGATCGAGTCGGCGACTAGGCCGACGGTGATGCCCCTCCATTCCGCGCTTGAGTCGCGCCATCTGTCCTTGGGGGCCACCATGATCGAGTATGCCGGGTGGCGTCTGCCCGTGAGGTATTCGTCGGATCTGGCGGAGCATCGGGCGGTCCGAACCGGGGTGGGGGCGTTCGATCTCAGCCACATGGGGGAAATCGTGGTCTCCGGGCCGGGGGCTTCCGACGCCCTGGACTTCTCCCTAGTCGGTCGAATGAGCCGAGTCGTGGTCGGCGGCGCCAAGTACACGATGATCTGTGCCGAGGACGGCGGGGTCGTCGACGACCTGGTGGTCTACCGGCTCGAAGACGCGCGGTACATGATCGTCGCCAATGCCATCAACGTCTCGATCGTAATGGGGGCGTTACAGGATCGATGCGAGGGTGTCCCCTGCGAAATCGTCGACGAGTCTGCAGCAACCGCCCTCATTGCCGTTCAGGGCCCGGCCTCGCCCGGGGTTGCCGCCCAGGTCGTGGAGGAACGAGACCGTTCGACGGTGGCCGCTCTCCCGTACTACTCGTGCGCCAGGGTGACCGTTGCGGGGATCTCGGTGCTGGTCGCCCGCACCGGATACACCGGGGAGGATGGATTCGAGTTCTTCTGTCATTCAGACCGGGCCGCCGAACTCTGGGACCGGGTTCTGACCGCGGGGGAGGGGTCCTCGATCGTTCCCTGCGGCCTGGCCTCTCGGGACGTGTTGCGCATGGAGGCGGGAATGCCCCTGTACGGCCAGGAGTTGGGCCTCGACCGGAGCCCCTTCGAAGCCGGACTCGGTTGGGTCGTCCAGTTCGGTACGGAGTCCGATCCCCGGGAGCCCTTCGTGGGAAGCGGGGCGCTTCGGGACTCGGCCGCACGCGTCGCCGACTGGAAAGAAAATCCGGGAGCGAGCCCGGACGACGCCCGGTTGCTCGTCGGGCTGACGGGGAAGGGGCGACGGTCGGCACGCACCGGGTATGCCGTCCTTACGGATGGGGTCGCGATCGGCGAGGTCACCTCGGGAGCCCCGTCCCCGAGCCTCGGATGCCCAATCGCGATGGCCTACGTCCACCCGCGGCACGTGGCCGTCGGGACGGAAATCGAGGTCGATATCCGCGCGAGACGCGAAGGTATGGTCGTATCCGCGCTACCGTTCTACTCACGGGCCACATAGCTATGGCGGGCGAATCGCCCGGGAAGGAGGACGGTCGATATGGCGAGCGTTCCCGATGAACTTCAGTACACAGGCGAGCATGAGTGGGTGTCCGGCGAGGTTGGTGTCGGGGCGATCGTATCGGTCGGAATCACCGAGTACGCGGCGGCGGCCCTGGGAGACGTTGTCTTCGTCGACGCCCCCTCGGTGGGGGACGTCGTGACGGCCGGGAAGGTGTGTGGTGAACTCGAATCGACCAAGGCCGTGTCGGAGTT
>CAYTLH010000046.1:0-2903 GCA_964438525.1 uncultured Demequinaceae bacterium
AGGGGGACGCTGAAACCGATTCCGAGGGAGATGGGCTCGGGGAGGCGGCGGGCGTCGCCGAACATGAGGTCAAGGCTGTTGCCAGCGCTAGAATCCCTATGGCGATCGGGGTGCGGATCGAGAATGCCATCATGCTCTCCAGGGTCGTCAACGGTACGCCCCCGGTAACGCTCTTGGTCACGTGGCTATTCCCGCATTACAAGGGCACCCTAATCGTGCTACCTGCTACCTCCCGACCGGATACACTGTCCGAACAGGCGTCGACCCGGTTATCACCGGAGAGCCTCCGGAAGAACGCCCCTCGGGGTCAGTAGAACCGGACGGGCAGCCCGTCACAGCGGTCCCGAAAGGGGATGAGCGGTCGTCGGCGGGAGTCGGCGGCAAGCGGGGTGGTACCGCGGCGCTCGCCTGGGATACCAGGCGGCGGCGTCCTCGCAAGCAGGACCGAATACCGCCCGAGCCCCGAGGGAATTGACCGCGATGACCGACGCCAAGCCAGCCCGCTACCCACGCCACCGCGACGGAGACGTCGTCGCTTCCCCCCGCTTTCCATCCATCGAGAAGGATGTGCTCGCCTACTGGGAGGCCGACGACACCTTTCAGGCGTCGATCGACAACCGACCCGCCGAGAGTGCGGCGGACGAGTTCGTCTTCTACGACGGCCCGCCCTTCGCCAACGGACTCCCGCACTACGGTCACCTGCTCACGGGCTACGCCAAGGACGTCGTCCCTCGGTACGAGACGATGCGGGGCAAGCGGGTGGAGCGTCGGTTCGGCTGGGACACGCACGGACTGCCCGCCGAGTTGGAGGCCGAGCGGATCCTGGGGATCACCGACAAGTCCCAGATCGAGGAGATGGGGATCGAGGCGTTCAACCAGACCTGCCGGGAAAGCGTGCTCAAGTACACGAAGGAGTGGCAGGAGTATGTGACCCGTCAGGCGCGGTGGGTGGACTTCGAGAACGACTACAAGACCCTCGACCTCGGGTACATGGAGAGCGTCATCTGGGGCTTCAAGCAGCTGTACGACAAGGGGCTCGCATATGAGGGCTTCCGGGTGCTGCCGTACTGCTGGCGGGACGAGACGCCTCTCTCCAACCACGAACTCGGGATGGACGACGACGTTTACCAGACCCGGCAGGACCCGGCGATCACGGTCGCACTCCGGCTAAATGACGAGTCGATCGCGGAGTCGACAAAACTGACCGACGGGCAGAAGGAGGCCTTATCGGGGGCGTCGATTCTCATATGGACGACGACGCCGTGGACGTTGCCCTCGAACCTTGCGGTCGCCGTGGGGCCAGAGATTGAATATGCGGTTTCGGC
This sequence comes from uncultured Demequinaceae bacterium, assembly GCA_964438525.1. GTDB lineage: Bacteria > Actinomycetota > Actinomycetes > Actinomycetales > Demequinaceae > JAFGBM01. The sequence goes on from CAYTLH010000046.1 coordinate 1,326, forward strand.
ACCTGTGTCGGGATCATTCGCAGGGCAGAAACTGGTTATTGCCTTGGAGCGTGAATCCCACTACGCACGGGAGTTTGGCGAGACGGTCGTCGAACCCGACGGAGAGCCAGTCGAAGTGATTCATGGAGTTGGGCACGGTTATGTCAAGGGTGCGGAACTTGAGGGCCTCCGATACGAGCCGCTCTTCCCGTACTTCGCCAACCTCGACGCCTTCCGCGTACTCGCCAATGACTTCGTATCGACGGAAGACGGGACCGGAGTCGTTCACCTTGCCCCCGGCTTCGGGGAGGACGACCTGACGGCCTGCGTTGCCGCGGGTATCGACACCGTCGTCCCCATCGACTCGCATGGCCGGTTCACCGCAGAGGTTCCGGACTGGGAGGGCGTCCAGGTCTTCGACGCGAATCCTTTCGTCATCGTCCACCTCAAGGAGCGGGGGCTCGTCGTCCGGCACGAGACCTACGACCACTCCTATCCCCACTGCTGGCGGTGCCGGAACCCCCTCATCTACCGGGCGATCGGGTCATGGTTCATCCGGGTGACCGACCTGCGCGACCGGATGGTCGAGCTGAACCAGCAGATCTCCTGGGTCCCGGAGCACCTCAAGGACGGTCAGTTCGGCCAGTGGCTGGAGGGGGCGCGCGACTGGTCCATCTCGAGGAACCGCTACTTTGGGACACCCATCCCCATTTGGGTGAGCGACGACCCCGAGCACCCTCGGACCGATGTGTACGGGTCTCTGGAGGAAATCGAGCGCGACTTCGGTCGGCTGCCGCTGAACGCCGACGGCAAGCCCGACCTTCACCGTCCCTTCGTCGACGACCTCACCCGACCGAACCCCGACGACCCGACCGGGAAAGCGATCATGCGGCGCATCCCCGACGTCCTCGACGTCTGGTTCGATTCGGGCGCCATGCCCTTCGCCCAGGTCCATTACCCGTTCGAGAATGAGGAGTGGTTCGAGAGCCACTATCCGGGAGACTTCATCGTCGAGTACATCGGCCAGGTCCGCGGCTGGTTCTACACCCTCCACGTGCTCGCGACGGCGATCTTCGACAAGCCCGCTTTCAAGAACTGCGTGTGTCACGGCATCGTCCTGGGGTCGGACGGCCGGAAGATGTCCAAGTCTCTCCGAAACTATCCGGACGTTACCGAGGTCTACGACCGGGACGGAGCCGACGCGATGCGCTGGTTCCTCATGTCGTCGGCGATCCTCCGGGGCGGGAACCTCATCGTCACGGAGGAGGGGATCCGGGAGACCGTCCGCACCGTCCTCCTTCCCCTGTGGTCGACGTATTACTTCTTCGCGTTGTACGCCGGGGCCGTCGGGGGCCCAGACGGGACGGGGTACCGCGCCCGACGGGTGGAGGACGACGAGGTGGCCGGGTTGCCTGAGATGGACCGGTACGTGTTGGCGCGGACGGCGTCGCTCATCGACGAGGTGACGCGCCTGATGGACGAGTTCGACGTGCCCGACGCCTGCCACGCCGTCGAGCGCTTCCTCGACCTGTTGACGAACTGGTACGTCCGATCGTCGCGGGACCGATTCTGGGAGGAGGACGAGGACGCGTTCAACAC
>CAYTLH010000047.1:0-6256 GCA_964438525.1 uncultured Demequinaceae bacterium
CAGGAACCGCGGCCATCGCCACGGGGACCTACGACGGTTCGGAGGTCCAGGGGGTTGCCCTCCTCGTCGACACCTGGGGCATCCACACGACCTGGACGGCCCCCACGGAGCCCCCGCCCATTTCCTGCATTCCGCTCAACCGGAATAACGACAACAGCCCGGGCGGCCAGTCCTGCACGGCGGAGATCGCCAGCCCGACCGACTACTACCCCAACAGCGATCCGCCCGGCGGGGAACTCTTCGGATTCCAGATCAACGTCTCCTCGACCACGCCGAGGTGGAGGGTCACGATCGACTTCAGCGACCCGTATTTCCACTGGCAGCCCCGATGGATCTCGCTCGTCGCCGGCAACGTGGGGGTGTACGGCGGCTGCGGAACCGCCCCGTACTCGACTCTTCAAATCCAGCCCCCTCGGAGGACCTCCGGCGAGTGGGGGGCCGTCCTGCTCACGGGTGAGGACGGCGCCCCGACTTACCCGACCGGCGGAACCCAGCTCTGCCCCTAGGCGGGGCTAGGCCGCCTCGGTTCCCCACCTGACGGGAGCCGCCCCCTGCGAGGCGAGGATCTCATTCGCACGCGAGAACGGGCGGGACCCGAAGAACCCCGCCGAGGCGCTCAACGGACTCGGGTGCGCGCTCTCGACGGTGGGAACGTCGCCCAGGGCGGGCTTGAGGGATTGAGCGTCCCTGCCCCACAGAATGGCGACGAGCGGCCCCCCGCGGTTGGCCAGCGCCCAGATGGCATGACTCGTGAACTCCTCCCACCCCTTCCCCCGATGGGATCCCGACTTCCCCGGCCGCACGGTCAGCACCCTGTTGAGGAGCAGGACCCCCTGGGCCGCCCACGGGGAGAGGTCGCCATCGGCTAGGGCCTCCCCGGTGTCGTCCTTCAATTCCCGCGCGATGTTGACAAGCGAGCGGGGCATGGGGTGCCCCGGGGCGACGCTGAAGCACAAGCCGACGGGATCCCCCGGGGTGGGGTAGGGGTCCTGGCCGACGATCAGGACCCGGACGTCGCTGAGGGGGGTGCGGAAGGCCCTCAGGATGTTCTCGCTCGCGGGGAGGTAGCCGTGCCCCTGGCCTATCTCCTCCCGGAGGAAGGCGCCGAGGCGGGTGAGGATGGGGGTCACGGGTTCCAGGGCTTCGGCCCAGTCGGGGGAGATTTGGGAGCGCCACAGGTCGGCCATGCCGACAGGGTATCGGCGGAAATCCGGCGCGTGAATGACAATGATGTAATTCGCGCGGTACAGTTGAGGCGGAATGGACGCCGCCAAGGGAGGAATCATGATGGAGAGCGCGCTTGCCGTCGGGGAGGCCCCCGGCCTCACCGACCGGGACGCCCGGATCCTCGCCTTCGAGCGGGAGTGGTGGAGGCACGGAGGGGCGAAGGAGGGGGCCATTGCCACCCAGTTCGGCATGAACGTGACCGAGTATTTCCAGGTTCTCAACTCCCTGATCGACAGCGACGCCGCCCTTGTCCACGACCCCATGCTTGTCAAGCGGCTGAGAAGGATGAGGGACGCCCGTCAGCGCGGTAGGGAGGCTCGTCACCTGGGGTTCGCGCCGGCGAGGTAGGGTCATTCCGTGGCACGGAACCAGTACCCTCCGGACGAGTTCGACGAACTCCCCGAAGGAAGCCCCAAGGGGGTTCATCGCCGCCTACCCCGGCCGTGGACCCGGTTCGCCACCTTCCTCGTGGTCGTGGCATCGTTCATCGGACTCGCCTGGGGCGCGGCCCGAATATACAGCATGGCCGACGACGTGTCCTGGCTGCACTGGCTTCGGGACCTCTTCACCGACGAGCAACCGAACGTCACCCCGAGTTGGACTCCCATACCGACCCCCACCCCGTCCCCGAGCCCCAGCTATGACCTGGACCTTGGGGCGACGATCATCGTCTTCAACGGCGGCGCCCCCGACGGATTCGCGGGCGAGGTGGAGGTCTACATCCTGGAGGGAACCGACTTCACGGACGTCTCCGCGGAGAACTGGGGCGGGGACTCGTATTCGGAGAACGCCGTCGTATTCCAATCGGACGACTTCGAGGATTCCGCGATGTACATCGCCGACCTCTTGGGCATCGCCTCCGTCAGTTTGGGTTCGACGAGCGACGCCGACATCGCGGTCATCGTCGTATCCGAGGTGGAGTTGGATCCTCTACCGTCGCCCTCTTCATCGCCCTCTCCGTCCCCCACGTCGTCCCCGTAGGACTGTTTGGGGTTTGCACTCTCACCCCGAGAGTGCCAGAATCCTGTTAGCACTCTCGGGGTGAGAGTGCTAAGGACCACCCGGCTCCCGTCCGGGCGCGAGAGCGCCCAAGCCACGGGGGCCCACCGACGATCGTGGAGGAAAGCATCCCCATGTCAAAGATCATTGCCTTCGATGAAGAGGCCCGGCGCGGTATGGAACGGGGCATGAATGCCCTCGCCGACGTTGTGCGGGTCACTCTCGGGCCCAAGGGCCGCAACGTTGTACTGGAAAAGAAGTGGGGCGCGCCGACCATCACCAACGATGGCGTGTCGATCGCCAAGGAGATCGAACTCGAGGAGCCCTTCGAGAAGATCGGGGCCGAGCTCGTCAAGGAGGTCGCCAAGAAGACCGACGACATCGCGGGCGACGGCACGACGACCGCGACCGTCCTCGCGCAGGCGCTCGTCCGCGAGGGTCTGAAGAACGTGGCCGCGGGTGCGAACCCGATCGCCATCAAGCGGGGGATCGAGAAGGCTGTCGAGGCCGTCACCAAGTCCCTGCTGGCGGACGCCAAGGAGGTCGAAACCAAGGAGGAAATAGCGGCCACGGCCGCCATTTCGGCCGCAGACCCGCTCATCGGCGACCTGATCGCCGAGGCGATGGACAAGGTCGGCAGGGAGGGCGTCATCACCGTCGAGGAGTCGAGCGGACTCGGCATGGAACTCGAGATGACCGAGGGCATGCGCTTCGACAAGGGCTACCTCTCGGGCTACTTCGTCACCGATGCCGAGCGTCAGGAGACCGTCCTCGAAGAGGCCTACGTCCTCCTGTGTGAGTCCAAGATCTCGTCCATCAAGGACCTCCTGCCCCTGCTCGAGAAGGTCATGCAGGCCGGTAAACCCCTCGCGGTGATCGCCGAGGACGTCGAGGGCGAGGCCCTGGCGACCCTCGTGGTCAACAAGATCCGGGGCACGTTCAAGGCCGTCGCCGTCAAGGCTCCAGGCTTCGGGGATCGCCGCAAGGCGATGCTCCAGGACATGGCCATCTTGACCGGTGGCCAGGTCATCTCGGAGACCGTCGGCCTGTCGCTTGAGAACGCCGACCTCGAACTCCTCGGGACCGCCCGCAAGGTCGTCGTCACCAAGGACGACACGACCATCGTCGAGGGCGGCGGGACGCAGGCCCAGATCGAGGGGCGGATCAAGCAGATCAAGACCGAGATTGAGAACTCCGACTCCGACTACGACAAGGAGAAGCTCCAGGAGCGCCTGGCCAAGCTGGCCGGCGGCGTGGCCGTCATCAAGGCCGGCGCCGCGACCGAGGTCGAGCTCAAGGAGCGGAAGCACCGGATCGAGGACGCCGTCCGCAACGCCAAGGCGGCCGTGGAGGAGGGCATCGTCGCCGGTGGCGGCGTCTCCCTCATCCAGGCCGGCGAGAAGGCCTTCAAGGGATTGAAGGTGGCGGACGACGAGAAGACCGGCGCGATGATCGTCGAGTCCGCCCTATCCTCGCCGTTGCGCCAGATCGCGGTCAACGCGGGGCTCGAGGGCGGCGTCGTCGTCGAGAAGGTCCGCGGCCTGCCGCACGGTCACGGTTTGAACGCCGCGACCGGGCAGTACGAGGACCTCATGGCGGCGGGGATCGCCGACCCGGTCAAGGTCACCCGCTCGGCCCTCCAGAATGCGGCGTCCATCGCGGCGCTCTTCCTCACGACCGAGGCGGTTGTGGCCGACAAGCCCGAGCCCGAGCCGCAGATGCCGGCGGGCGGAGGCGACATGGGCGGAGGCATGGGCTTCTAGTCCGATCGAGGCGGGCGAAGGATTCACCCCCGAGGCGCGGTCAGGCTTGATCCCCTCGGATGCGAATCCTTCGCCCGTTTTTTCGTCCCTCGGGTCATGAGGGAATATCGGTGAGGGTCGTCTCGACGGACTTGAGGCGCCCATCGATCTCCGTGAGTTTCTCCAGAAGCCTGACGTTGACCTCGGAGGACTGGTGGAGCGCCTCCGCGAGTTGCTTGTCGGCCTCGGTGCGGGCCTTCGAGCGATTGTTGGAGATCTGGACCGCCGCCCACGCCGAAATGCTCATGATGATGGGTATCCCGACCGTGAAGAGCAGGATGGTTGCGAGATCCGAGTTGTTCATGATTACTCCTTGGTTGGGTTGCCGGAGGAGACCGCTGTCGCGATCGCCTCGGGGTTGATGGCGATATCGAAGGGCACCACCTTGAAGATCTTGACGGCCTTGCCGTCGTCGCCGAGTTCGAGGCGGCCGGAGACGAATCCCGCGGCCTCGAGCTTGGTGAGGTGCATGTACAGGAGGGCGCGCGACATCTCGACCCGTCGGGCGAGTTCGCTCACGTGGAGTTCCCCGGCCAGCAGCTCCGCGACGATCCGCAAACGCTGCGTGCTCCCGAGGGCGAGAAGCCGCGCGGCGAGGCTGGTCGCCTCGTCTGCGACCTCGGGGTGAGACTGTTCATCGGCCACGCCTGGACTCCTTTCGATCTACCTGTAATAGAAACATAACAGGTGATAATGAAATGAGTCAAGTGCAAGACAGGACTATGGCTCCCCCTTCTCGGCTACCGGGCGAAGAGCCTCGTAGCCGAGGATTCGGCGCTGGCGTATTCGGTGGCGGCTCGAGCGAGGCCGGTGGAGATCGCGTCGAGGGCGTGTTCGAGTTGGGCCTGAGCCGCCCGCCATTCGGAGAGCAGGGCGGAGAAGGCGTGCGACGCGCCCCCCTGCCACGAGGCCTCGAGCCCCGTCAGGGTGGCCATCATGGTCGCGACTTCCCCCCGGATGGCGGCCGCGGACGCGGTCGCCCGCGATCCGGCCCGGGCGATGTCTTCGGCGTTGACGTGGTACTGGGTCATGGCATCCTCCAAATCGGTGCTCTGACGCTAGGGGACTCGACGGGTCCGGGCCGACACGCGCGGGAAACGGGGGACGAGGGACGGGAGCGTCCGGCCGGGGCACATCACCCGGCTGTGCCGGATCGAGCCGACGGCTAGACTTGGGGCACCGGCGTCCGCAACGGGCGGTGCCCCGACGGTTGTGAGGTTGACGTGCCTACCGGCAAGGTGCGGTTCTACGATCCCGAGAAGGGCTTCGGTTTCATCAGCGGGGACGATGGGAGCGACGTCCACGTCCGGGCGTCAGCGCTGCCCGACGGCGTCCCCTCCCTGAAACCGGGGACGCGCGTGGAGTTCTCCGTCGTCGACGGGAGGAAGGGGCCATCGGCCCTGACCGTGACCGTCCTCGAGCCGATCCCGAGCGTCGTCGGCGGCCTTCGGAAGCCCGCGGACGATATGACCGTCATCATCGAAGACCTCATCAAGATGCTCGACGGGGTGTCGACGGGCCTGCGTCGGGGACGGTATCCCGACCCCGACAAGGCCCAGAAGATCGCCTCCGTGCTCCGGGGCGTGGCCGAGCAACTGGAGTCGTGATGGCCGACACCATCCTCGACCACGCCGTCGACCTTGCCCGGGAGGCCGCCCTGGAGGCCGCCTCCGACCCGGCGGAGGTCGGCGACCACCTGGGATCCAGCCCCGCGGGAGATCTCCTCGTCACGCACCTCTTCGGTGCCCGCGTCCCCGGCTACCGGGGCTGGGTGTGGGCCGTGACCGCCTCCCGTGCGCCGGAGGACGACGAGGCGAGCGTGTGCGAAGCCCACCTCATTCCGGCCGACGACGCCATCCTCGCGCCCCCCTGGGTGCCCTGGTCGGAAAGGGTCCTGCCGGGTGACGTCGAACCGGGGATGACCCTTCCCTACACCCAGGACGATCCTCGCCTCATGCCCGGATACGAGGCCACCGACGACGAGGACGCCGACGCCGTGGCGCTGTGGGAGTTGGGGCTCGGACGGGTTAGGGTCTTAGGACCGGAGGGCAGGGACGACGCGGCGGATCGATGGCATTCGGGATCGCATGGCCCGCACGCGCCCGAGGCCGTCGCCTCGGCCGAGACCTGCGCGACGTGTGGTTTCTGGGTCGCGCTGTCGGGCTCGTGGAGGGCCATGTTCGGGGTCTGCGCCAATGAGTGGTCGCCATCGGACGGCCGGGTCGTCA
>CAYTLH010000048.1:0-18378 GCA_964438525.1 uncultured Demequinaceae bacterium
AGCGGGTCCAGTTCACCCCCGACCTCATGCCGGGGGACGTCACCGGCTCCCTGGTGTACGACGCCAAGACCGCGGCGTTCTCCTTTCGGGAGGGTCCGGTCTTCACCAACCTCCTGCTCGCCGATGAGATCAACCGGACCCCCCCGAAGACCCAGTCGTCCCTGCTGGAGGCCATGGAGGAACGCCAGGTGACGAGCGAGGGAACCGCCCGCCCGCTCCCCGAGCCGTTCCTCGTGATCGCCACCCAGAACCCGGTGGAATACGAGGGCACCTACCCCCTCCCCGAGGCCCAACTCGACCGCTTCCTGCTCAAGATCATCATCCCGCTCCCCGACCGCGAGGTCGAGACCGAGGTGTTGAGGCGTCACGCCGAGGGCTTCAACCCGCGCGACCTCAAGGCCGCGGGCCTCAAGGCCGTCGCCAAGGCCTCGGACCTCGACAAGGGGCGGGCCGCCGTGGCGAAGGTAGAGATCTCCCCCGACGTCCTGGGATACATCGTCGACATCTGTCGGGCCACCCGGGAGTCGCCGTCCATCTCGCTCGGGGTCTCCCCCCGGGGAGCCACGGCCCTCGCCGCCACCTCGAGAGCCTGGGCTTGGCTCCGTGGGCGGGACTTCGTTTCCCCGGATGACGTCAAGAGCCTCGCCGCGTCCACCCTCCTCCACCGAATGCAGGTCCAGCCGGAGGCAGAGCTCGAGGGGGTCACTCCGGCCTCCGTCCTCGACTCCGTCTTGGCCACCGTCGACGTGCCCCGTTAACCCGTGTACATCACCGGCTGGACGGTCCTGATCACGGCCCTCGGCGCCGTGCCGACTTTCCTCGCCCACGACCGGGCGGTCGCCTGGGCCTGGCTCCTCGCGGTCACGGCGCTGGCCCTGCTCGACGCCCTCCTCGCCCCCAAGATGGAGAGCGTCGGGATCAAGAGCACCGTCCCGAGGTCGGTCCGGCTGGGCCAAGCGACGTCGGTCTCGGTCAGCCTCATCAACCTCACTCGGACGACGACGATACGGGGAGCCCTCCGCGACGCGTGGGAGCCCTCGGCCGGGGCCGTTGCCAACCGCCACCGCTTTGCCCTCGCACCGTTCGAGACCCGCAAGCTCTCCACCCGCCTCGCCCCCACGCGCCGGGGTGACCGCCGCTCGGGCGGCCTGACCTTGCGGCTCGAGGGCCCGCTGCGCCTGGCGGGGAAGCAACGGACGATCCACCGGGAGGAGACGTTGCGGGTCTTGCCCGAGTTCACCTCCCGCCGTCACCTCCCCTCCCGGTTGGCCCTGCTCCGGGAGATCGACGGGAGGGCGACCGTCAACATCCGGGGCCCCGGAAGCGAGTTCGATTCCCTCCGGGAGTACGTCATCGGGGACGACGTGCGCAGCATCGACTGGCGAGCGTCGGCCAGGAGGGCCGAGGTCCTCGTGAAGACCTACCGGCCCGAGCGGGACCGAAGGGTCTTCATCCTCGTCGACACGGCCCGCCTGTCGGCCGGCAGGGTCGGGGACGCCCCCCGCCTCGACGCCTCGATCGAGGCCGCGCTCCTCCTGTCCGCCCTCGCGGCCCACGCCGGCGACCGCGTCCAGGTCGTCGCCTTCGATCGCAAGGAACGGGCCCGCGCGATCGGCTCCACCGCCCCGCGGCTCATGCCCGCCCTGGCCGAGGCGCTCGCCGTCGCCGAACCCAACCTCGTGGAACCGGATTGGCCCGGGGCGACCCGCCTCATCCAGGAACGGCTCTCCCAACGTTCCCTCGTCGTCCTCCTGACGACGATCGACCCCTCCTGCCTGGACAGCGGCCTCGCCGACGCCGTCGCCGCCCTCGGGCATCGGCACCAGGTCGTCGTCGCAAGCGTCGAGGACCCGGAACTCGAGGACATGGCCGCCGCGCGGGCGGACGCAGCGGACCTCTACGGCGCGGCCGCGGCCGAACGCGGGCGCCTGGAGACCTCGGCCCTGTCCATGAGGCTCCGGCAATTGGGAGCGGAGATCGTCCGGGGCCTGCCCGACGACCTCGCGCCCGCCCTCGCCGACACCTACCTCAGGCTCAAGGCCGCGGGGCGACTCTGATCAGGCGCTGACGGGCACCGTCGCCGCGGAAAAGGTTCCCTCGATGTCGCCCGTCGCCCCCTCGTGGACCGCGGCCCTGCCCGCGACGAACACGTACGCCCAGAACCCCGCGAAGACCACGACTCCGATGGCGTCCTTGACCGCCCAGGGCAGGCCGCTCGGCGTGATGAAGCCCTCGATCAGCCCGGAGACCAGGAGGACGACGGCCAAGGCGAGGGTGATGGTGACGGCCGCCCGCCCCTCCTCGGCCAGGGCGCGCTCGCGGGTCCTGGACCCCGGGACGAGCATCGTCCAAAAGATCCGAATCCCGACCGCGGCCGCCACGATCACGGCGCTGAGCTCCAAGAGCCCGTGGGGACAGATGAGCTGGAAGAAAATGTCAAGCATTCCGTGCTCGGCCATGATCGCCGCGGTTACCCCGACGTTCACGGCGTTGTTGTACAGGACGAACTTGATCGGAATGATTCCGCCAAACCAGCCGAAGATGAGGCATTGGGCGGCGATCCACCAATTGTTCGTCCATACCTCGGCCGCGAAGGAGCCCGGGTCATACTCGCTGTAATAGCTCTCGAACTCGTACTGGGCGATCGTCGCCCTCGTCTCGGCGCTGCCCACGAGGTCGAGGGCTTCGGGGGAATGGAGCGTGTAGACCGCCGTCACGACTGCGACCAGGAGGAAGGCCGCCGCGCAGGCCACCGCCCACCACCTCACGCGGTAGAGGGCGGCCGGAAGCTCCCGGGAGACGAACCTCCTCAGGTCGGCGAACGACGGGGTATGGGTCCCCGTCATCCAGACCCGCGCCCCCGCGAGCATGAGGGAGAGGCGGGTGACGAGTCCCGGCTCAGGGGCGGTCGACTGCACGGCCGAGAGGTCTCCCGCCGTCTGTTGGTAGAGCCGGGTCAGCTCGTCCGCCTCCGCTCCCGTCAGTGCGTGCCCCCGGGACAGGCCCGCCAACCTCTCCCACCGCTTCGCCCTCGCGGCACTGAGCGCGTCGATGTCCATACCGCTACGATGCCATATCAGAGCGAGGAGGCGCGGTGACCAGCCTGCAGGACGAGATCCTCATCGGCGAGGGCGTGCGCCTGACGTCCGGCTCCGCCCCCGCGACCCTGCGCATCGTCTCCGGCATCATCGACGCCTTCATCATCGGGTTGGCCGCCTACCTCACCATCTCCGCCATAGCCTCCGTGCTCGACACGGTGTATTTCGAGAACTCCGCCCTCTTCAGCACGATCGTCGTCTTCCTGCTGGTCTTCTTCCTCGTCATCGTCCCCGCGACGATCGAGACCCTCACCAGGGGCCAAAGCATCGGCCGCCTCGCGGTCGGAACCCGCATCGTCCGGGACGACGGCGGGCCCATCGCGTTCAGGCACGCCTTCCTCCGCGCCCTCATCGGGGTATTCGAAATCTACGGCTCCGGCGGGTCGATCGCGGTCACCACCTCGATCTTCTCGCCCAAGGGCAAGCGCCTGGGCGACTACCTGGCCGGCACCTACGCCCTACGCACGAGGGGGGGAACCAAGGCCTTGCCCCCGGTCGCGATGCCCCCCACCCTCCGCGACTGGGCGACCAAGGCCGACATCCGGAGGCTCCCCGACGGGCTCGCGCTCACGGCCCGCCTGTTCCTCAGCCGGGTATACGCGCTCCGACCGGAGGCCCGCCACCGCCTCGGAACCCTCATCGCCGACGAGATGAGCTCCCTCGTCGCCCCTCCTCCCCCCCAAGGCACCCATCCGGAGACCTTCATCGCCGCCGTCCTCGCCTCCCGAAGGGACCGGGAATACGAGTTCCTCGTCCGCCAGTCCGAGCGGAGCATGGCCGAATCCACCCTCCTCCGTCGACTTCCCCACGGGGTTCCCGACGTGCCGAACTAGGGGTCGGGAGTCGGTCAGTAGCGATAATGGTCCGGCTTGTAGGGCCCCTCGACCGGCACCCCGAGGTAGGAGGCCTGCTCGGGCGTCAGGACGGTCAGGCGCGCCCCCAAGGCGTCTAGGTGAAGGCGGGCCACCTTCTCGTCCAGCGCCTTCGGAAGCCGGTGGACGCCGACCTCGTACTCCCCCCGGCGCGTCCACAGCTCGAGTTGGGCGAGCACCTGATTGGAGAACGACGTGCTCATGACGAAGGACGGGTGGCCCGTGGCGTTTCCGAGGTTGCACAGCCGGCCCTCGCTCAGGACGATGACGGAGTGGCCGTCGGGGAACACCCATTCGTCCACCTGCGCCTTGACCGGGACCCTCTTGGCGGCCGCTTCGAGCCCGGCCATGTCGATCTCGTCGTCGAAATGCCCGATGTTCCCGACGACCGCCTTGTCCTTCATCGCCTCGAGATGGGGAACCGTCACGACGTCCCGCCCCCCCGTCGCCGTGACGACGAAGTCCGCCTCCCCCACGACGTCGTCGAGCCGCGCCACCTCGAAGCCGTCCATCGCCGCCTGGAGGGCGCAGATGGGGTCCGCCTCCGTGACGATGACCCGGGCCCCCTGCCCGCGGAGGGCCTCGGCCGCCCCCTTACCCACATCCCCATACCCGGCGACGACGGTGACCTTCCCCCCGATCAGCACGTCCGTGCCGCGGTTCAGGCCGTCGAGGAGAGAATGTCGGATGCCGTACCGGTTGTCGAACTTGGACTTGGTGACGGAGTCGTTGACGTTCATGGCCGGGAAGAGGAGACCTCCCTCCTCGTGAAGCCTGGCAAGCCTGACCACCCCCGTGGTCGTCTCCTCGCTGACCCCCGCGATCCCGGCCGCCATCCGGGTGAACCTCGTGGGGTCTTCCTCGAGAGATCGCCGGAGGACGGCGCGCATGGCCTCCGTCTCTCGGCGATACCCCTCATCCTCGGGGTCGAGGGGGGCGGGAACCTGGCCCGCGGCCTCGGCGGCCACGCCCTCGTGGACGAGGAGCGTCGCGTCCCCCCCGTCGTCCACGATCAGGGTCGGCCCGTCGTATCCCTCCCATGTGAGGGCCCGGTCGGTGTAATCCCAATACTCCTCAACCGTCTCGCCCTTGACCGCGAAGACCGGCACTCCCTCGGGGTCGTCGAGGGTTCCGCCCCCGAGGACGACGGCTGCCGCGGCCTCGTCCTGGGTGGAGAAGACGTTGCACGACGCCCACCTCACCTTCGCTCCGAGGGCGGTCAGGGTCTCGATGAGGACCGCCGTTTGGACGGTCATGTGGAGGGAGCCGGTGACTCGGGCCCCGGTCAGGGGTTGGGATTCGAGGTACTCCGCGCGGAGCGCCAGGAGGCCGGGCATCTCGTGCTCGGCCAGGTCGATCTGGTGCCGACCACCCGGGGCCAGCCCCAGGTCGGCCACGACATGTTCCGGTCCGCTCATCGCGCGGCCCCCTTCCTCTCCTCCCCCGTCTCAATGTAGATGAGTCGGGCGGCCGGCACCGCGTCTCGAATCCGGACCTCGGCCTCGTCCACCAGCGCCGCCGCCTGTGTCACCGTCGTCGCCCCCGGCATCGCCACCTTGGCCGCCACCAGGAGGTCATCCGGCCCCAGGTGCATGGTCCTCAGGTGGATGAGCTCCCCGAGCCCCGAGCTGGCGAACGACGCTCGGATGGCCTCACGATCCTCATCCGTGGCCGACTCGCCTATGAGCATCGACTTGGTCTCCACCCCGAGGACGATGGCCACGGCCACGAGCAGGAACCCGATCGCCGCCGTTCCCGCCCCGTCCCAGCGGCCGTCCCCGGTCGCGAGGGTCAGACCGACACCCGCGAAGGCAAAGAGGAGCCCGATGAGTGCGGCGCAATCCTCGAGCAGGATGACGGGCAGTTCGGGGCTCCTGGACCTGCGGACGTACGCCGCCCACCCGAGTGCGCCTCGGACCCGGTTCGACTCACGGATCGCCGTCCGGAGGGACAGGGACTCCAGCACGATGCCGACGGCCAGGACGACGAGGGGCACCCACATCCACTCCGTGATGGGCTCGGGGTGGCCGAACTTGTGCCACGCCTCGTATAGGGCATACAGTCCCCCGACCGTGAATAGGACGACGGCGACGAGGAAGGCGTAGTAGTACCGGGTGCGGGAGTAGCCGAAGGGATGACGGTCGGTCGCCTCGCGTTGGGACCGACGCCCCCCGACGAGAAGCAGGACCTGGTTCCCGGAGTCCGCAACGGAGTGAACCGATTCGGCTAGCATCGCGGCCGACCCGGTCAGGAGAAAAGCGAGGAACTTCGTCGCCGCCAGCCCGAGGTTGGCCCCGAGGGCGGCGATGACGGCCTTGGTCCCGGTCGGTGCGGACACTAACCCTCCGCCCGGATGACGGCGAGCACACGCGCCGTCAGGTCGGCGAGGAGGTCGGGGTCGGCCGCCTCGGCGTTGAGCCGGACGAGCGGCTCGGTGTTGGACGGCCTCACATTGAACCACCACCGGGGCTCGGACCCCCAGTGGCTGATGGTCAGTCCGTCGAGGTCGTCCGCCACCACGTCCGAGGTGGCGAATTCGGCCCTGACCCGTTCGATTGCGTCGTCGACCGACGCGACGGTGGAGTTGATCTCCCCCGAGGCGGCGTAGGGGTCGTATCGGGCGGTGAGCTCCGATAGGGGGCGGGGCTGATTCCCGAGCGCCGCCAAAACGTGTAACGCTGCCAGCATCCCGGAATCGGCGAAGAAGAACTCCCGGAAGTAGTAATGGGCGGAGTGCTCACCGCCGAACACGGCGTTCAGCCGGGCCATCTCGGCCTTGATGAACGAGTGTCCGACCCTGGATCGTACGGGGACGGCTCCCGCGCGGGTTAAGGCCTCGGGGACGGCCATGGAGGAAATGAGGTTGTGGATGACCGTCGGGGTGCGGCCCTCCGCCAGTTCCCGCTCCGCCTCGCGAACCCCGACGAGGGCGGTGATCGTCGACGGCTTGACCGCCTCGCCCCTCTCGTCGACCACGAAACACCGGTCGGCGTCGCCGTCGAAGGCCAGGCCGATATCGGCGCCCCTCGCGCGCACCTCGGCTTGGAGGTCCCGGAGGTTCTCGGGTTGAAGGGGATTGGCCTCGTGGTTGGGGAAGGTGCCGTCGAGTTCAAAGTACAGGGGGACGAGGGTGAGGGGCAGGGCGGGGAGGCCGGCTTCGGTGCCGAGAACCGCTGGGACCGTATACCCCCCCATGGCGTTGGCGGCGTCGACGACTATCGTCAGGGGGCGAATCCCGCTGAGGTCGACGAGCGACCGAAGGAAGGCGCCGTACTCCCGAAGCATGTCCCGCTCGCTCGAGGATCCCCTCCGTTCCGCGACGGGAATGCCGTCGCCGAGGTAGCGGCCAGCGAGCTCCCGCACGTCCTTGAGTCCCGTGTCCTCCCCCACCGCCCGCGCCTTGGACCGGCAGAACTTCATTCCGTTGTACTCGGCGGGATTGTGGCTTGCGGTGATCATGACGCCCGGAAGATCGAGCTCGCCTGAGGCGTGATAGAGGCCGTCCGTCGAGCATAGGCCGATATCGATGGAATCCACCCCTCGATCGGCCAGCCCCGAGGACAAAGCCTTCGCCAGGGCTGGCCCGGACTCCCTCATGTCCCGGCCCACGACGACGGTCGCGGCGTTGTCGGGAAGGACGACGATGTCGGCGAAGGCGGCTCCGATGGCCCGGGCGACCTCGGCCGACAGATCCTTCCCCCACATGCCGCGGACGTCATACGACTTGACGATGCCGCTGAGATCGACAGAACCGCTCACGCCACTACCGTAGTCGGCGTTACGCCTCCTTCGACACCACGCGAAGGTGTCCACGACGGGGGGGTTCGGGCGTAGGGGCCGGGGTCTCCTCCTCCTCGGGGACTCGACCCGCCTCGCGCACCGCCCGGGCGAGCGCGTCCAGGTCGTCCGGCGAGGGGGGCAGGTCGGCGAATTCCTGATGGATGTGGACGATGTCCCACCCTTTGGGGGCGGTGAAGGCCTCCGCGTGCTGGGCGCATAGGTCAAACGAGTGGGGTTCGGCAAACCGGGACAGGACGCCGACGACCACGCAAGAGTCGGAGTAGACATACGTGAGGGTCGCGGCCGCCGGTCGGCCACATGGGGTCTTCGAGCACCGACGAATGGTGGTCACCTTCGGGACGCTACCCCCGGCCACCGGGCTTCCGGCGACACCACGCCGATTCCCTCCCCGACGCCAGCGCGCTACGGGTACTGCCCGGGTATGACGGAGACGGTCACGGCATGCTCGCCGATGTCGACGGGCTGCACGGCTGACAGGAAATCCCCGTCCTCGATGGCGAGAACCCACGAGACGTCTCCCTCGGTGATCAGAAGCGTTCCGGGGCTCACCGACAGGGGAAGCTCGGCCATGGATCCCGCCCCTATGACCTTCTCGGCGTAGATCGCTCCCGACAAGGAGTCCCGGACGCGGAACACCGTCTGGACGTCGGAATACGCGATCACGGATACCGAATACGGCGGCATGAGGGCGCTCAGGCCGGACCCTTCGCCGGGCACCTGGCCCGCCATCCATACGAATTCTTGGGCGATGTCCCCCTCAAGCCCCTCCTCTGGGATCCGACCCCGCCTGGTGATGGCGGCCGCCACGACAGGGGCGTCGGCCTCGACGAGGACCACGGATCGAGACACAGCCGGCAGGTCGAGGTCGATCGGGACGCCCGCCTCAAGCTCGATGGCCTTGGTTCCCGGCCACCGCACGATCCCGGCGCCCTCGACCACGGTCAGGGAGGCGGTCGCGCCGTCCGGGGCCATGAGCCTGACGGTCGCCGGGCCGTCGACGCCTTCGGGGTCGCCCGGACCCACCGCCGGGATGATCAGGCTCGTAGACGGGCCCGCCCCGGGGACGATCCAGTCGCTTCCTCCGGGGACGAAGCCCAGAAGCTGCGAGTCCTGGATGGCGGAGACGATTCCGGCCCCGTCGGCCTCCACGTGGACGACGAGGGTCGCCAACTCGGCCGCCACCCCTTCGATGAGGAACGACTCCGTCGTCCGGCCCCCCATCGAAACCACGACCCTCTGGTCGATCGGCCCATTCGGGCCATAGAGCGTCACCTGCACCTCCGACGAGACTTCGGTGGGGTTGACGAGGACGAGCCTGGCGCTGGACCCCAGCCGGGTCGATCCCCCGACGAGCCAGGCATCTACCATCGGACGTCCGCATGTCGCCACGGCGAGCCCGGACAGGTCACCGCTTCCGACCCACTCCACCTGAAGCCCGATCGAGGCGTCGCTCGCGTATCCGGAACCGATCTGTGTCTCCTGCTCGGACTCGGAGAACAGGGTCGTCCTGATGATGTCGCTTCCGCCGGGGGCGAGACCCCCGTCACCCTCTCCGCCCTCCCCGACGGGAAGGACCATCCACCCCGGGCAGCCGACGGGCAGGTCCACGGGAAGGACCTCGGTCGTCGTCGGTGCGCGGACGGGCAGCGGCTCCGAATTCGGATCGAGCAGGACTGCGGCTGCCAATACCGCCCCCAAGGCGAGTACTCCCGTGATCGCTCGAATCATCGCGTTCTCCCCCGATAAGCGCGGTCCCGCAGGGGAATTCCACCGAGCACGGCCCAGGCGACCGCGACGAGGGCGAGGATCGACCAGGTCCGATAGAGGGGATCGGCGTAGCCGACCCTGAGCACGCCGGAATCCCCGCCCACCCTGAAGCCCTGCCTCCCGTCGACATCCATGGGCAGGAGTTCCTCGTCATCGAACGTCGCCCACCATCGGGCGTCCGAGGAGACGGCGATGACAAGGACCCTGCCGGGGTCTCCCTCGGGTATCTGTACCGCCAACCCCGTGGGATCCGAGGGGAGGGGCAGGCGATCGCCCGAGGGTTCCTCGAGCCAGGCCCTCGACACCTTCTCCCCCCCGGGGGAGGACTGCACCCTCCAGGAGATGCCGAGATCGGACACCCCGATGAGATCGAGGTCGGCCACGAGTTGGAGGTGCCTCTCGAGTTCGTCCGATCCCGGGGTGACCACGACAACCCCGATCCCCCAGTCGCGGAGCAAGTCGACGGCGCCCGTACCGGATCCGGCAAGGCTCGAGACTGCGGGAGCGAGGACCGAGAGGTCGGCCGCGTCCCCCTCCCCGGACGGCGGAGAACCGTCGGCGGAGAGGTGAGCCCTCCCCAGAAGTGCGGAATACCCATCGGAGCCCAGAACCGAATACGATACCGATCCGTCCTCGAGCGACGACAAGACCAGGACCCGGGTCGACGGCTCGGTCGATCTTTCGAGGTTGGCCACCAGGGGAAGGACCGACGTTCCGACGGGATGGACGTCGCCCCCGAACTCCCTGCCCGGCCAGACGGAAGCCGTCACATGGACCGCCAAGACCCCGGTGAGGAGGACGGCCGCCACCACACGGGATCTGTGCCCCGGATCCGCCCGTCCGGCCCCCAACGACGACAGAACCGCCATCATCAGGCCGAGCGCGAGGAGGGAGAGCCCGGGGCCCGGCCACCCGTTGGCCGCGGGTGTACCGTCGGGGGACGCCGCGACCGCGGTCGTCCTCTGGGCGAGGATCGCTACCACGAGCCCGGCGGCCGCCACGAACCACCCCATCCTGGTGGCCACGGCCGATCGCGTTCCCGTGATCGCGAGCAGCGCTGCGGCGACGAGAACGGCCCCCACGAGATAGGTGAGGACGAGGTCCCCGGCGTCCGTCGCGGCGGGCCAGTCCGGGGGAGCCTCGCCGATGCCCCACAGAAGGTCCCACGAACTGACCGGGTCCGAGGCGAGCGCGGGGCCGGGTTCCCGCACGAGAAACGCCCACCACCGTTCCCCTTCTCTCTCCAACCAGGTCTGCCATAACGCGGGACCCTGGACGATCAGGGCAGGGAGGGCGATGAGGGCCATCCTTCTCCGATAGCCCCGCGCCAGGACGACCAGGGCGAGGATCACAAGGACCAGGGGGGCGAGGAGGATCGGGGACGCCACCGTGATCGCGACCAAGAGGACGGCGGCGAATGCGGCGGCCCCCTGAGACCCAAATCGCCCCTTGGGGAACCCCTCCCCGTCCCCGAGCCTCTCCTTCCTGAAGAGCGAGGAGGCCCGCGCGAGAGCCAGGGCCAGGAGAGGCAAGAGTATGTGGACGAGGACGGCCCCGACCCGGCCGTCGGCGACGGACGCGATCAAGGTCGGCCAGACCCCCCAGGCGACCGCCGCCAGCGAGCGGGCCCAGAGGGAACGGCTCGCCGCCCCCGCGGCAAACCAAGCGGAGATCCCCGCCAGCACGGTGCTGAGGCCGAGAAGAAGCCCGATCCCCGTCGCCAACCCGCCCACGAGGGATAACGGGATCATCAGGGCCGCGAACGTCCCGTCGAGCGCTCCCCCTCCGAGACCCGAGTCGCTCCACCCGGAAAAGGACCGGCCCCAAAGGTCCCCGAGGGAGACGTCGGTGGCCCCGGGAGCCGATCCGACGAGCATGTCGCCCCTGAACAGGGGCGCGAACCACGTGCCGTACTGGGCGACGGAGATGGCAACCAATACGATCGATACACCCCCCAGGGCCCATCGGCGTCGCACCCTCAGGCGGGAAAGCTCGCCTCGCTGGATGTCGTTGGGGCGGTGTTCGGCCCTCCACGCCTCGTACAGGCCGAATTCACGCGTCCGGAGTTGACCGACCACATCGGCGAACGAGGCCAGCAGCGGACGCTCGACCGGAACCTTGCCCGCCCGGGCTATGGCCGCCCGAGACCGACGAAGGCGACCGAGCCTGCCGACTAGGGCCGGGGGAACCGCCAGGTCGGCGATGGCGAGCCGAGGTTCACCCGCCGCCAGCCTGACGAGGGCCCTCCCGATCCCGGAGAGGATGGCCCTCAAGACGATCAGGGGGATGGTCCACCACTTCGCCCAGGCCAAGCCGTGATACCACTCCGACGTCCGAATCCGGACGTGATTGCGTCGATGCTCCTCCGCGCGATCAGCCTGCCCCCCGCTCAGGGTCGCCTGAGCGTGCCGGATCCGCGCCCGAGGGACCACCACCACGTCGTAGCCCGCCCGCCACGTCCTGCGGCAGAAGTCGGTCGAGTCGCCGAAGACGCCGTAGGCGGGGTCCGTGCCCCCGAGCCTGTCCCACGCGGCCCGACGGACGAGCGCCCCGGCCAACCCGACCGCCAGCACATCCTCCCGGCCCTCATGCTGCCCCTGGTCGACGTCGTCCTGGTCGACGACGTTGAACCGCCTTCCACTCCGCGACACCGTGATGCCGACGCTGACGAGCCGACCGGGGTCCTCCCACCTGACCTGAACGGGTCCCGCCACCCCGACGGTTCGGCGCCTCCGAGTCGCGGCAATCAATCGCGACAGGCAGGTCGTCGCCGGCGCCGAATCGTCGTGAAGAAGCCACAGCCATTCGTCCTCAACCCCCGGATAGGACGAGAGAATGGAGTCGACGGCTTCCCCGAAGGTCGAAACCTTGACCGTCGTTACAGGAATCCCGAGCCCCGGGGGGACGCCAAGGTCCTGCTCCCCCGCGTGCGATCGACCCACGACGACCAGGTGCCAGGCGTCGACCGGCCGATCCTGGCGGGCGAGCGCCGTCAAGGTCTCCTCCAGGTAGCCCACCCGCCCGGTGGTCACGACGATCGCGCGTACGAAGGGCCCGCTGGCGCTCATCGAACCGGCCGGGCCGACCGCTATACCGCCCGCCGCTTGAGCCTGCGACGCTCACGCTCGGACAGGCCGCCCCAGATTCCGAACCTCTCGTCGTTGGCCAAGGCGTATTCCAGGCATTCACGACGCACCTCACACGAGGTACACACCTTCTTCGCTTCCCGTGTCGACCCACCCTTCTCGGGGAAGAAGGCCTCGGGATCCGTCTGGGCGCACAGGGCACGCTCCTGCCACCCCAAGGGACCCTCGTCGACCTCGGCGAAGATGCTGATGACCGTCGCAAGGGCCGCCGTGGGCTTGGTCGCCTCGGAGCCCGACCCATCAAGGACGTTCCACATCAGGTCTCCCGTCACCGTGACGGCAACCAGCCGTCAGTAGAATTACACCCATGTAATCCCCGGCTCGTCAAGTCGTTGTCCGGGGAAACTCGTCATTTTCGTTCTATATGTGGTGAATACCCCTTTTATTGGCGGGAGAATCCGTGAATCGACCGGGGGCAACGTCCGATCCGTGCCGATCGTTGATGATGGGAAAGACCGGGACGGACAGTCCGTACAATGAAAGCTCAAGCAAGGAACGATCCCCAGTGACGACGAGCGAGGCCACGTGAGCGCCATCCACCGCACCCCGCGACGCCATTCCGTCAAGGCCCGCGACCACGGCGTCCTCGCCGGGGTGATGGCCGTCGTGATCGGGCTGGCGGCCTTCGTCTACTTGATGTACGACCTCGGCATCAGGTTCGCGTATGAAACGAACGTGACCGTCGTGCAGGACTACACCCTTCTCATCCCCCCGGAGATCGTTCCGGAGCCCCCACCCATCGACGAATTCGGCGGCCAGGCGATCAATATCCTCCTCATGGGCTCGGACACCCGGGCCGGGGGGAACGCCGCCATCGGCGGAGCGGAGAACACCCTCAACAACGACACCACGATCATCATGCATATCTCGGCCGATCGGACGCGGATCGAGCTCGTTTCCATCCCTCGAGACTCCCTGGTCCGGCTCCCCGGCTGCATCAGGAGCGACGGGACGAGGACCTATCCCGAGACGACGAAGTTCAACAGGGCGTTCTACATCGGGGGCATGCATGGGGACATCGGGGACGCCGCCGCCTGCGTCATCAGCACGGTCCAGGCCACCACCGAGATCCCCATCCAAGACTTCATCGTGATCGACTTCATGGGGGTCGTGAACGTCATCAACAGCCTCGGCGGGGTCCCCATGTGCATCCCCTTCGACGTCAAATCCCCCGAGGCCCAGCTCAACCTCAAAGCCGGACCTCAGGTTCTTAACGGATGGCAGGCGATCGCCTGGGCTCGGGCCCGCAAGTTCGTCTTCGAGAGCACCGACGATCGTCGGGCCTTCGAGGCGTACTACAGCAGTTTCTACGATGACGGGCTGGGATTCAACGGGGCGGACTTCGGCCGGATCCGGCGGCAGCAGGAGCTTCTCGGCAAGGTCTTCGAGGTCATCCTCGAGAAAAACCT
Source organism: uncultured Demequinaceae bacterium (assembly GCA_964438525.1). Taxonomy (GTDB): domain Bacteria; phylum Actinomycetota; class Actinomycetes; order Actinomycetales; family Demequinaceae; genus JAFGBM01. The sequence goes on from CAYTLH010000048.1 coordinate 14,094, forward strand.
TCTCTACCACTACCCTCAGCTCATCGACTTCCTGGAGTCCGTGGCCGAGTCCATGACCGTCAGCCCGAATATCGGCGACTACGACTTCATCAAGGCACTCGCCTTCAGCCTGAGGCACATCGACCGCTCGAACATCGTCTTCCGGGAAGTCCCGAGCAAGATGCATAGCGACGGCATCAACGCCATATGGATTCAGCCCGACGCGGACAACCTCTTCGAACAGATCATCAAGGACGAGCCGATCTCGGGCAAGTCGGTCGCGGACCTGAGCGACGCCGGCACCGACCCGACGCCCGATCCCTCGGGAACCGCGGGAGCCGGAGACGATCCGGGGGGAGACGAAACTGTGGATGACCTGGCGGACACACTCCTCGGTGCTTGCGAGGTCGGCTAGCGGGACGCCATCCGGGTGGTAATCCCTACCGCGGTTTCGCGCCCGTGCCGAGGTTCTCGCCCTTCCGTCGGGCGGCCTGGGCCAACTCCTCCTGAAAAACCTCAATCCTTGCCCGTATCGCGGAGGCATCCTCGTCCCCCCCGGCTCCGAGGATCCGAGCGGCCAAGAGCCCGGCATTCTTCGCCCCCCCAATGGAAACGGTCGCGACGGGCACGCCCGAAGGCATCTGCACGATGCTGAGGAGCGAGTCCATCCCGTCCAACTGCTTGAGCGGGATGGGAACGCCGATGACGGGGAGGGGGGTGACGGCCGCGACGACGCCGGGCAGGTGAGCCGCCCCCCCGGCCCCGGCGACGATCACCCGGAGCCCTCGGGACGCGGCCGCCCTCGAGTACTCGAGGGTTTCATCGGGCATGCGGTGGGCGGAGAGCACCCGTTCCTCATGAGAGATGTCGAACTCGTCGAGCGCGGTTGCGGCGGCCTCCATGACGGGCCAGTCGGAATCCGACCCCATGATGATCCCCACGAGTGGTGCCTTTTCCGTCATCGTCGCCTCCGGTGCCCACGATACCGGCTGAGCGGGGGGTGCCGTGCGCACGATTCCCCGCGAGCCGTTAGGCTCGCCACGTGGTGACATGGTGGCAAGAACGCCGGGCCGAGATCCTGAAGTTTGGGGTCGTCGGCGCCCTGGCTTTCATCGTCGACCTTGGGCTGTTCAATCTCCTCCACTACGGCCCCCACCCCCCGCTCGCCGACAAGATCGTCACGGCGAAGATCGCCTCCGCCGCCGTGGCCACCGTCGTCGCGTGGATTGGCAACCGCCTGTGGACCTTCCGCGAAAAGCGCACCGATCGCCTGATCGACGAATTGCTCGTCTTCACCCTGATCAACGTGGTCGCGCTCCTCATCCCGGCGGGGACCGTGGCCTTCACGGCCTACGTCCTCGACGCGCCCGAAGCGCTGCCGGCAAATATCGCGGCCGTCGTCGGCATCGGGATCGGCACGATCACCCGATACGTGGGATATCGCCGCTACGTCTTCACCGATGCCGCCGTGCTGCGCGCCCGCCTGTTCCGGGCAACGTGCTCGGCTCCCGACCGCATCCTCGTTGTCACCATCGCCCTCGCGATCGCCTGCGCCGTCACGGTCAGCCTCGGGGTCTTCCGTCCCTGGATCACCCTCCCCCTCGCGGCGCTTCTCGCCGCGGCCGGCTGGTTCGTCATCCCCGCCAGAAGCCCCAGCGCCTCCGTCGCCCGGGGGGCCAGCTGGCTCCTCACCGGGGTGGGCGTGTGGTTCCTGGTCAACCTTCCCTTCATAGCCGAGTACCTCATCGTCCGCCGTGACCCCGGATTCCTCACCCTCACCGGCATGTGGCTCGCCGATCACCCCTCGCCCGACATCCCGACCGGAGGCGCGGTCGAGGCCTCGGATCTGGTCTCGAGCGCGCGGGCCGAGCAAGGCGAAGCGTGGACCCTCGAAGAGGGCGCCATCCAGGCCCAGGGGGCCAAGCTTCTGCCGGCCCTCATCGCCGTCGGGGGCTGGGCCGGGGGGACGACGGGCGTGATGGTCTCCAATCTCGTCATCGGTGCCATCGGGCTCGTCGCCGTCTACGTCCTCGCCCGGGAGGTCATGAGCCCGATGGGGGCCCTCGTCCCCGCGGTCGGAGTCTCGCTGACCGTGTCCCATATTTGGCTCTCACGGGCGGCGTACACCGAACCGCTCGTCATGCTTCTCCTGGTCGTGTCCATCGCCTGGGCCTGGCGGGGGGCCAAAGAGGGCCGTGCGGGTCCCATCCTGGCGGCTGGGGTCGTCTCCGGGCTCACGGTTTTCACGAGGATCGACGGGGCGGCTTACGCGGCCGGGGTGCTCGTGGGAGTCGCGATCGCGGTGGCGGGTCTCCGGCGGTGGAGCCTCGTTCGGAGGGGATGGGTCTTGGGGGCCTTCACCCTCATCCAAGCGGTCACGGTCGCGGCTGGCTACGCCGCGTTGCACCGGTGGAGCGAGGCCTACCTCAGGCGCCTGGCCGACGAAGCCAGGCAACTCGCGCTCGGGTACGGCGTGCTGGTGGCATTGACGCTTCTGTGGGCGCTCGGAACCCTCCTCGCCTCCCGCCTGTCGCGCCTTTCCCACTCGCGCGACGATGTCCCTCGGGTTGCGCCGCCACCCCTCCCTAACCGTCCCTCCCGACGTCGACCGGTAATCGTTCCCTGGCTTGCGGCCGGGACCGTGGCCGTCGCCTTCGTCGTCCTCGCGACCCGTCCATGGTGGACCACGGGACACGGCACTTCACGCGTCCCCGACTACATCGAGTACCTGCAATCGAACGCCGGGGTGCCGCTCGACGCGTCGCGGACATACTCGGAGGCCACGGTCACATGGCTGAGTTACTACCTCACCTGGCCCCTGCTGGCGCTGGGAGTCGGGGGGTTCGCCGCCATGGCCTGGAGGTGGGGTTTGAGGGAACGGCCTTGGGCGATCCCTTTAGCAGCGTTCCTCGCCCCTACCGCCCTATACCTGCTCCGCCCGTCCATTGTCCCCGACCAGGTGTGGGCCATCCGACGGCTGTACGGGTCTGGGGTCACGGGCTTGATCGTGGCCGCGGCCTTCGGATGGGTGTGGATCGCCCGGATGCTTCACCGCCGCTTCGATGCGCAGCGGGCGCACATCCTGTCGACGATCGTCGCGGCGGTGGTCGCCCTCTTTCCGATGCTCGCCTGGTGCACCTATGCCCCCGGCGTCACCTGGAGCCCCGTGCTTCCCACGAGCGCCCTCTACCTTCCGGAGCAGATGGGGACCCGGGAACAGGTCGAAACCCTGTGCGAGTACGCGGACGGCCGACCCGTGTTCCTCGTCGGCACCCTCAGCCATTTCGGTACCGTCCGGATCGGCTGTGACGTCCCGGTCGTCTACGTCTCCAGCGTCCTGAGCGCCGAAGACGTCAGCGCGATGGCCTCCACCTGGGACACGACTCCCGTCGTCCTGACGCAGAGCCCCGATCGCATCCCCTGGGTCGTCGAACCCACCGACCCGACCTTCGACTCCGTCGCGCGATACGCCACGGGCGCGCTCCTCAGCCTTCCCGTCCGGGTGGGCGTCCAACACTTCCACTGGTACGTCGGCGACGTGTTGCCCGACGGCACCGTCGAGTTCGTCTCCGCACCCCGGGATTCGTGACGGTTCGAATCTCCGCCGGGCTAGACTGGACACCACCGGCACCGACGCCGGGCGGTTGAGCATGGAGGAACGACATGGCACAGGCGAAGAAGGTCGGCGGGGGTCGCTCGTCCAAGCCCACAACTCAACGCAAGACCTCGCCCAAGGCCCGATCCAAGGCCGCGCCCAAGCCCAAGCCCAAACCCGCACCCGAAGCCACGACGAGGTCGGGGGTCGTCAGGATCGTCGGCCTGGGGCTGGTGATCGCCGCCATCGCGGCCGCCACCGCGATCGCCATCATCCGACCCGGGCGCGGACCCGGGCCCGAGTTCGTCACACGCGACGGGGACCACCTCATGCTGGACGGGGAGCCCTTCTACTACGCGAGTACGAACACCTACGAGCTCATGTACGGCGAACCCGCGACGATCGACTCCTACCTGACCCGGATGAACGACTTCGGATTCAACGTCCTCCGCACCTGGGCGTTCTTCGACGTGGCGACGGAGGACGGCCAGGGTGGGGTCGAGATCGCGAATAAAGGAACCTGGTTCCAGTATTTCGATCCCGAGACCGGGGCGCCGGGCTACAACGATGGACCCTCCGGCCTCGAGAACCTCGACTACGTTATCTACTCCGCCGGGGAACACGGGGTCAAGCTCATCCTTCCGCTCGTGAACAACTGGACCAGCTTCGGCGGCATCGACCAATACGTCCAGTGGGCCGACGGTTTTTGGC
>CAYTLH010000049.1:0-2658 GCA_964438525.1 uncultured Demequinaceae bacterium
ACCCTCTTCCTCATGTTCGCCATCCCGTCCGCCCTCTTTTCCCCCATCGGCGAGGAGATCTTCTTTAGGGGCTTCGTTCACGAGTCCTTCCGCGAACGTTGGGGCTACCGCATCGCGCTCGCCGCGAACGCCCTGGCCTTCGCCGCCGTCCATGGCCTCCACCACGGATTCCAGCCGGGGCACTTCCGGCCCTGGTCCGGCCTGCTGTGGGTGGCGCTGATCGCCGGCGTCGTGATGCTCTTCCAGCTGTGCAAGGAGCGAGCCGGGTCAGTCTGGGCGTCGGTGCTGTGCCACTCGGCCTTCAACGTGGCCATGACGACGACGGTCATCTTCGTGCTGCTGTAAGAGACGAGGCGCGTCGCACTCACGCTTTCAAGACACGCGAACGTCACTCCCGCGCACCTTCACCGATCGCGCAATCAGGGCGACGAGGATGACCGCGACGACGCCAAAGGTCACGAGACCATAGGAGACAGGTCCAGCCGGGAAGTTCCCGGGAGTCGGCGGTTCCTCAAGAAAGTCCCCCCACCTTGTCGGATCTGCATAGTCCACCCATGTGTCGACATACAGATAGCAGAGCCATGACAAGGGGATGAACGTGTACGCGCAGACAGCGATGCCGGTGGTTGGAATAGCCCTCTCAGGTCGGGGCGGAGTCCGATTGATCGCCTTCGCGAATAGGTGCCACCACCAATAGGCCAAACCCATGAGGAGGGCGAAGAGGACCCCACTCACAAGGGCGTTGAGGACCCACAGGAACAGCGGCTCAGGCGGGTACTCGGCACACGGTCTCGTGGCAAACAGCCATTCGTCGCAGCCACCTTGAAGATGAAGCCCAATAAACAGAACATGAATCAGTAGGCCCGCCGCACTCGCAAGGACGAGAAATGCCGGAATGATCGACAAGAATCCGTAGGCAACCCTGCGCATCGCTATCCCTTCCGCACCGACGATCGGCTCGTCGTCCAGCGCCTGCGCTCCCGCCGGACGAGGACAATAGCCGTCCACACTGCGACGACCACCAAGACCGCCACAACGGTGATGCCCGTCGTCGCGGCGGACGCGAAGGTCGTCTCCGGGCCGGCCCGCTGCTCCGCCGGAAGACTAGTCCACAGGGACCAGAACCGCAGGTAAATCCCGAGGTCGGCAACCGTCACCAGAGCAAAGGGAGCCAACCACGCCGCGATCAGGAGCCCGAACCGGGACGTGACCCGCCGCTCGCCGTTGCTCGGGGGGAGACTCCAACACTGAAACCCCGCAATCGCCGCCAAGACGATGACGGCGAGGACGACGGCCTGTACGACGACCATCGGCGACCACCCGATGACACCTGACGGCGCCGTCCACTGGAGACACACGGAATCACCCCAGTCCGCACATTTGGGGCCGAGGGAGGAGTCTAGGAAGTAGCTCGGCCTTGAGGAAAGCGGGTAGTAGTAGGCATAGAACAACATGGCGAGCAACACTCCGAACGCCGCCACACCGAAGGCGACCAGACCGAAGACCACCCTCCCTACTTCCCGCACGGCTACGCCTCGACGACGACCGGGATGATCATGGGGCGGCGGCGCAGCTTGGTCCCGACCCACCGCCCGAGCGTCCGGCGCACCACCTGCTGGAGCTGGTGAGTGTCCACCGCCCCCACCGACGCGGCCTCCTCCAGCGCCTGGGCGATCTCCGGGATGACCGCGTCGAACACCGTGTCGTCCTCCGCCACCCCTCGCGCGTAGATCGTCGGCCCGGACGCCACCTTCCCCGTCGTCGAGTCGACGACGGCGAACACCGACACGAATCCCTCCTCCGCGAGGATCCGCCGGTCCTTGAGCTCCATGTCCGTCAGCTCCCCCACGCTCGCCCCGTCCACGTATACGTAGTGGCATGGCACCTCGCCGACGATCCTCGCCACGCCGTCCTTGAGGTCGATGACCACCCCGTCGTCGGCCATCATGACCCTCTCCTCCGGCACCCCCGTCTCCACCGCGAGCCTGCCGTTCGCGACCATGTGCCGCACCTCTCCGTGGATCGGCATGACGTTCTTCGGCCGGACGACGTTGTAGCAGTACGTGATCTCCCCCGCGCTCGCGTGACCCGAGGCGTGGACCCGGTCGTTGCCCTGGTGGACGACCGTCGCCCCGAGGCGCATCAGCCCGTTGACGACGCGGAAGACCGCGCTCTCGTTTCCCGGTATGAGGGACGACGCGAGGACGACGAGGTCGCCGCGCTCGGCCGTGACCTTGTAGTCCCGGTTGGCGATGCGGCTGAGGGCGGCCATGGGCTCGCCCTGCGAACCCGTGCACATGAAGACGACCTTGTCGCGGGGGAGGTTGTCGGCGGCTTTGGCTTCGACGAGCGTGCCGTCGGGGATCTTGAGGAAGCCCAGGTCGGCGGCGATGCCCATGTTGCGGATCATCGACTTGCCCGCGAAGGCCACCCTCCGGCCGTGGGCGACAGCCGCGTCGACCACCTGCTGGACCCGGTGGACGTGACTCGCGAACGACGCCACGATGATCCGACCTTCGCAGGCGCCGAACAGCCGGTCGAGGGTGGCGGCGATCTCCTTGTCCGGCATCGTGAAGCCGGGGACGTGGGCGTTGGTCGAGTCGACCATGAAGAGGTCGACCCCCTCCTCCCCGAACCGGGCGAACGAGGTGAGGTCGG
>CAYTLH010000050.1:0-5260 GCA_964438525.1 uncultured Demequinaceae bacterium
CTTCCGGCTGGGCGTTCTGACGCAATTCCGCGCCCCGGTAAAACCGGGGAATGCTCTGGTGCGTAGGTACGTTGAGGCCAATGAAGCTGCCTGGAGGTAAATCGCAACAGACTGCCCAAGTGATGCGGGTGAAGCGCATCCAACCCCTTTGAAGGTCCGAGCTCGGGATGCGGCTGTGCCGCACACGCCCATTCCTCCCCCCCGAGCCACCCCAGGTCCCTGAACGCGCCCCCCCACCCATCGGGCGCTCGGCCCCCCGATCTTCCTCCCGACCTCATTCCCCAGCACGTCGCCCTCGTCATGGACGGCAACGGGAGGTGGGCCAAGGAGAAGGGCCTGCCTCGGACCGCCGGGCATGAGAAGGGAGAGGCGGTCCTCATCGAGGTGGTCGCCGGGGCGATCGAGGCCGGGGTCGGGCACGTGAGCGCCTATGCTTTCTCCACGGAGAACTGGCGGCGCAGCCCCGACGAGGTGCGGTTCCTTTTGGGATTCAGCAGGGACGTCATCCGGACGCGTCGGGATTTGCTTCATTCGTGGGGGGTGCGGATCCGGTGGGCGGGTCGTCGGCCGAGGCTCTGGACGTCCGTCGTCAAGGAGTTGGAGGAGGCCGAGCGCCTCACCGCGCACAACACCGGGCTCACCCTGAACATGTGTATCAACTATGGGGGCCGGGCCGAGGTCGCCGACGCGGCCCGTGCGATAGCGGAGGAGGCGGTGGCCGGGCGCCTCAACCCCTCACGGGTGACGGAGAAGACCGTTGCCGCTCACCTGGATGAGCCGGGTATGCCGGACGTCGACCTCTTCATCCGGACCTCGGGTGAGATGCGGACGAGCAATTTCCTCATCTGGCAGGCTGCCTACGCGGAACTCGTCTTTCTCGACGAATACTGGCCCGACGTCGACCGTCGCCACCTGTGGCGGGCCATCGAGGAATACGCCCGCCGGGGCCGGCGGTTCGGCGGCGCCTAGGGGCCGCCCGTTCGAGGCACCCTTCCGGTCACCGCCCCCGGCGGGCACATTTCCGACACAACCCGATCAGTTCTATCGTGTGCTCCACTCGGGAGTACCCGAACTTGGCCCCTATTCCGTCCGCCCATTCCTCCACGCCCGGCCCCTCGATCTCGACGGCCGCGCCGCATTCCCGACACCGGAGGTGGTGATGGTGCCGGTTGCCCTCGCACCGGCGGTAGAGCGCCTCGCCGTCGGTGTTTCTGACCGAGTCCACATCTCCGGCCTCGGCCAGGGATTGGAGGGCGCGGTATACCGTGGCGAGTCCGATCGACGAGCCGTCTCCCCGGAGGCGCTCGTGCCATTGCTGGGCGCTTAGGAAGTCGTCCGAGGCCTCGAGGGCTTGGAGCACGGCGGCCCGCTGGCGCGTCATGCGGTGGACGGAGGCGACCTCACCCATGGATGGCCTCGATGGTCTTGCGATGGGAGGTGCGGGTGAGGGTACTTCGGATGATGGAGGCGACGGCGAACGTCAACACCCCGATGACGATGATCAGGGCACCCGGCTGAAGGTCGTGGTAGTAGGTGATCGTGAGCCCGGAGGTGCACAGGACGGCTCCGATCCCCATGCCCAGCGCCATCGTCCGGGCGAAGGATCCGGTGATCTGCTGGGCGATCGCCACCGGCAGGATCATGAGCCCCGACACTAGGAGGACGCCGACCACGCGCATGGAGGCCGTGATGGTGACGGCCGCGAGGACGGCGACGGCAAGGTTGAGGATCCGGACCGGCAGTCCTGAGGCGAGGGCGAAGTCCCGATCGTGAGTGACGGCGAAGAGCGAGTGTCGCAGACCGAGTCCGACGAGGAGGATGAGGCCGGCGAGGGTGACGGTCAGCCACACGTCCGGCCAGGTCACGGTCGAGATCGACCCGAAGAGGTAGCCGAGGAGGTTGGCGTTCGTGCCCCCCGCCATTCCGATGAACAGCACCCCCAAGGCGATCCCACCGTAGAAGAGGATGGCCATGGCGACGTCCGCCGGAGCGGTGCCCTTCTCCCGGAGGTGCTCGATCGTCACGGAGGCGACGATGGCGAAGACGACGGCGCCGGGAAGGGCGAGGGCGTCCCTCTGGGTGACGCCGGCGGCCGACCCCGCGAGCCAGCCCGCCGCGACCCCGGCGAGGGCGACGTGGCCGATGCCGTCCCCGAGGAGCGCCATCCGACGCTGAACCAGGTAGGTGCCGACGATCGGGGCGGCGAGGCCGACGAGCACGGCGACGATGAGGGCCCGCTGCATCAACGGATCGGTGAAGATGTCCATGGCTACACCGGTCCTTGCGTGGTCAGGCCCGTCGGCGGCGGGACGGAGACGTCCTCGTGCGGGTGGACGTGGACGTGGCCGGGCAGGGCGTGCTCCCCGTGGGCGTGGGGAGGCTTGCCATCGTGGGTGACCCGTCCCTGGTCGAGGACGATGGCGCGATCGATGAGGCTTTTCAGCGGCCCGATTTCGTGGAGGACGATGAGGACGGTCGCGCCCTGATCTTTGAGGTTGGTGAGGACGTTGGCGAAGACGTTCTGGCTGGGGAGGTCGACCCCGGCGAGGGGTTCGTCGAGGATGAGGAGGCAGGGGCGCCTGACCATGGCACGCGCGATGAGGACCCGCTGCTGCTGGCCTCCGCTCAGGGTCGCGACGTCCGAGCGGGCCTCGGACGCCAGGCCGACCGCCTCGAGCGCCTCGAGTGCTTGGGTGCGGGCGTTCTTCGGCGGGATGAGACGGCGATCATGCAGGAGGCCGGAGACGACGACCTCGAGGGCGCTCGCGGACACGCCCCCGGCCGCGGAGGTTCTCTGGGGGACGTAGCCGACCTTTTCCCGGGGGGCCTCGTCGGCGGGAACCCCGTCGATCTCAATTGTCCCGGCCAGGGTTGGGACGATCCCGAGGATGGCCTTCACGGTCGTCGTCTTCCCCGACCCGTTGCCGCCCATGAGGGCGAGGACCTCGCCCTGGGTGACGTCGAACGATACCCCGTGGACGATGGGGGAGCCGCCGAGGGCGACGTGCAGGTCGCGGACCTGAACGGTGGGGCAGGCCGTGCCGACACGTTTAGCCACAGCCGAGCCCCGTCCTCAGGGCGTCGAGGTTGCGTTCCATGATGATGAGGTAATCGTCGTCGGTATCGATCAGGCCGCCGATGGGGTCGAGGGTTTCGACGGTGAGGCCGGCATCCTGGGCGAAGGCTTCGACGACGCTGGGGTCGACGAGGGTTTCGACGTAGACGGTCGTCGCGCCGACGGATTGGGCCAGTTCGCGGACCTCCCTCAGCCGGGCGGGCGAGGGCTCGGCGTCGGGGTTGATGCCGGATAGTCCCACCTGGGTGAGGCCGTATCGATCCGTCAGGTATCCGAAGGCCTCGTGGCTGACGAGGATGGTATCCCGCTCGCATTGGGCGAGGCTTTCGATGTAGAGGGCATCGATCGCGGCGAGGTCATCCGAGAGGGCGAGGTAGTTGGCCTGGTAGGCCTCGGAGTTGTCGGGGTCGAGGAGAGAGAATCGGTCGGCTACGGCCTCGGAGTAGAGGTTGAGGAGGGTCGGGTCGAGCCAGAAGTGGGGGTCGAGCCCGACGTGGCTCCCGGTGTCGTCGCCGGTCGTGTTCACGAGTGGGACGATGTCGGCTACGTCGAAGCCGTTGGCGTCGGTGGCCTCGACCGCGTCGTCCACCATGGGCTGGAAGCCGGAGAGGTACAGGACGATGTCGGAGTCTCTCACGCTCCGGACCCCGGCGGGGGAGAGTTCGAGGTCGTGGGGTTCGCCCCCCGGGGGGGTCAGGCCGACGACCGTCACGTCGTCTCCGCCGACGCGCTCGGCGATGTATTCGAGGGGGTAGAAGGCGGCGGCGACGGTGAGGTTGGTGGCGGAAGAGGCGTCCTCGGCGGTCGAGCAGGCCGCGAGGCTGAGGGCGAGGAGGCCGGCGAGGCCGGTGCGTAAGGCGGTAGACATATCGACACCTTAACGCTAATGATAATCATTGTCAATTAGTGACGAAAGAGAGACCGAAGGGAATTCATTTCGTATGGATCGACCGGGGCAACGAGGTCACTATGCGCCGTAGGGTCGGGGGCAATGGATCTCCTCCATCGCGATGGAGGATCGATGAAGGCGCTTCCAACTCAGTTCGACGATGCTCGGCTGACCAGTGCCGTCGCGACCCCCACCTGCTCTTCCTGCTGCTGTTGTTGCTGTTGCGTGGCGACGGTCATCTCGTCGTCGATAACCCCGACCCAGCGCGTCCATAGGGGGGAGGGAATTCCGTCCGCTATCGCCGACTGCTGACCGTGCTCGCCGTAGTGATCCCACTCGCCTATATCGAGTGTCTCCACCGGCGGGTGGGCCTCAGGTGGTCGGCGCTGCGATCTGTCGTGATCTGGCTCGTCATTGCCGTCGCAGTCATCGTCGAGTTCTTCGTCGCCCTCGTCCTGATCATCACTGGACTTGGAGTCATCCTCTATCCGCTGGTTATCATCCTCGTCTCGATTGCCGTGCCGCGCCTGTTCCGCGAGCGAGTCGCGCTGGAAGCCCTCGATGCGATGAGGAGCCGCTCGACGACGTTGGATCCGTGAGCTCGGCGGTCGCGGCGCAAGCCCGTGCTTCCCGCCCCGCTAGACTGTCCCGGAGCAACCTCAAAGGAGTCATCGTGGCCGCATCCAGCCGTCTCGACAACGTCATCTCCCTCGCCAAGCGACGGGGCTTCGTCTTCCAGTCCGGCGAGATCTACGGGGGGACCCGCTCCGCCTGGGACTACGGGCCCATCGGCGTCGAGCTCAAGGAGAACATCAAACGTCAGTGGTGGCGGGCCATGGTCACGAGCCGCGACGACATCGTCGGGCTCGACTCCAGCATCATCCTGCCGCCCGAGGTGTGGAAGGCGTCCGGGCACCTCGACGCCTTCGTCGACCCCATGGTCGAGTGCAAGAAGTGCCACAAGCGTTACCGCGAGGACACCCTGATCGAGGAATTCACCGAGAAGAAGGGACGCGAGCCCAAGGGCGGGCTCGACGAGATCGCCTGCGAGGCGTGCGGCACCCGCGGTCAATTCACCGAGCCCCGCATGTTCAACGGGCTGCTCAAGACCTACCTCGGCCCGGTCGAGGACGAGTCGGGCCTGCACTACCTGCGCCCGGAGACCGCCCAGGGCATCTTCGTCAACTTCGCCAACGTGGCCACGACGGCCCGCAAGAAACCCCCGTTCGGCATCGGGCAGATCGGCAAAAGCTTCCGCAACGAGATCACGCCGGGCAACTTCATCTTCCGGACCC
>CAYTLH010000051.1:0-3786 GCA_964438525.1 uncultured Demequinaceae bacterium
ACGGCTTCGGAAATGAGGGGAAGCTGGCCCCGCGCCCCGGCCCCGATCCAGAGCACGGTCGGATGGAACTGGACGAATTCTAGGTCCGCGACCGTCGCCCCCGCACGAAGGGCCATAGCGATCCCGTCACCGGTGGCGCTGGCCGGGTTGGTCGACGACCGGTACACCTGCCCGATCCCCCCCGTGGCCACGATCACGGCCCGTGCCGTCGAGGCCCCGATCCCGTCCCGACTCCCCTCGCCGATGACGTGCAGCGTCACCCCGCACACGGGACCCGGCCGGCCATCGGCGTCCGGCTCGGATGTGAGGAGGTCTACGACGAGGGCGTGTTCGATGATCTCGATTCCGGGGTCGTCTTTGACGGCTTGAAGTTGGGCGATCAGGGCCCGGGAGATCTCCGCCCCGGTGGCGTCACCGCCGGCGTGGATGATTCGGTCGGCGTGGTGCCCCCCCTCCCGGGTCATGGACACGTCTCCGTTGGTGGCGAGGTCAAACCGGGCCCCGGCCTTCATCAGCTCCCTGACCCGTTCCGGCCCCTCCCTCACGAGCACGTCGACGGCCGGTTCGCTGCATAACCCGCCGCCGGCATCCAGGGTGTCCTTGAGGTGGGCCTCGGGGCTGTCCGTGGCATCCAGGGCCGCGGCGATCCCGCCCTGGGCCCAGACCGTCGACCCGGATGACAGGATTCCTTTGGTGACGATGAGGACGCGCTTGACCTTGGTCCGAAGTTCGAGGGCGGCGGTAAGGCCCGCGACACCCGAGCCCACCACCACGACGTCGGCGTCCGTCGTCCACCCGGGCTCTGGGGCAACGAGCCTTCGCGCGAAGCTCATTCCCGGTACGCGGGCCAGCCGGCCCGGTGGAAACCGGCCATTCCCCGGCTGGACGGCTTGAGGTCGGACCCCTCGGGAACCTCCCCGGGCTCGTGGCATACCCGCACGATCTGGTTGGAGCCGTCGACGAAGACGACGCTCGGCTCGTACACCCTCGCTTCCGCGTCGCTGAGCATGCCGTAGGCGAGAACGATGACGATGTCCCCCGGGTGAACCCGGTGGGCCGCCGCCCCGTTGATGCAGATGAGCCCCGTCCCAGGGCTCCCGGGGATGGCGTAGGTGGTGAGACGACTCCCGTTGGTGACGTCCAAGACGTCCACGCTCTGTCCGGGGAGGATATCGGCGGCCTCCATGAGCGCCGCGTCTATGGTGATCGACCCGACGTAGTGAAGGTCCGCCTGCGTGACCGTCGCCCGATGGATCTTAGATATCATCATCGGCCGAAGGAGGGACGTGCCGGTCACTTCGTGTCTCCTGGAATCGTCGCGGACATGCTGTCGATGAGGCGATTGCCACCCAAACGGGCCGCAACCACGATCATGACATCTCCACGGTAGCCGGTCGAGACGGACTCCGCCGACACGGGATCGATGACATCGAAGTAATCGAGCGTCAGGCCCGTGGCCTCGGCGAGGACGGTGAACCCGGCCGCGCGCATCGCATCGGCGTCCTCCCCGTCCTTCGCCCGCCTGTGCGCCTCGAACAGCGCGCCGCTCAAGGCAAGGGCATGCTCGCGTTCCTCGGGGCTGAGGAACACGTTCCGGCTGGACAACGCGAGCCCATCGGCCTCCCGTACGGTCGGGACGGAAACGATCTCCACGGGAAGGGCGAGGTCGCGGACCATCGCCTTGACCGCGATCAACTGCTGGGCGTCCTTCTCGCCAAAGAGGGCGACATCGGCCAGGGTGAGGTTGAGGAACTTGAGGACCACCGTGAGGACACCGTCGAAATGCCCGGGCCGATGTATCCCCTCGAGGATCTCCCCGATGCGGCCGGCAGAGACCGTGACGATGGGATCCCCGTCGGGATAGACCTCTTCGACATCGGGGGCGAAGACGACGTCGATGTCATGGGTCGCCAGGAGGGCGCAGTCGGCCTCGACCGTGCGGGGATAACGCTGAAGGTCGGCTGGGTCGGTGAACTGGATCGGATTGACGAAGATCGTGACGATGACGTGGGCCCCGCACTCCTTGGCCCTCCTGACCAACGCGAGATGGCCGTCATGGAGAGCCCCCATAGTCATGACGATGACCCGAAGACCCTCCGCCGGCAACGCCGCCTTGACCTCCTCGAGGGTGTGGGCCACCTTCACGGCGAACCTCCGAGCACGGCCATGACACCATCGTATTGCGCGGCCGATAGGCGTCCCGCTTCCTTGGCCGAGGCCGCGGTCGCGGCGGCGAGCCGCCGGTAAGTGTCGAGAACCCCGGGAAGGGGGCGAAGGGCCTCGACGTGGGCGGCCACCGTGCCAGCGTCCCCGCGCACGATCGGGCCTGTGAGGGAGTCGATCCCACCCCCGTCGAGCGCCCCCTCGACGGACGCCTCGACCAAGGGCCTCAAGACCCGGCCGGGATCCTCCACCCCGGCCCTCCGCAGGGCCTCCGATGCCTGGACGAGAACGGCGACGAGATGGTTGGCGCCGTGAGTCAAGGCGGCGTGGTACAGGGGACGATCCTCCTCGGCGAGGACGACGGCCTCGCCGCCGAATTCGACGATGAGGGCCTGGGCGAGAGGCACGTGCTGGGGTCGGGCGGTGACGGCGAAGACCGCCCCCCGCATCCTGGTGAGATCGAGGGACGTCCCGGTGAAGGTCATGGCGGGGTGGATCGCCAACCCGGCGACCCCCGCCCCCGTGGCCGGGGCAAGCACGCCGAGCCCGTGCCTCCCGGACGCGTGGACGGCGATCTGGCCGACCCTCCAGGCCCCCACGGACGCCAAGCCGGAGACCAAACCCTCGATCTCGTCGTCCGGAACGGTGAGGAGGACGAGGTCGGCCGCCCGGACGACGGCCTCGGGATCGAGGCGAGGCACCCCCGGCAGCAACGCCTGGATTCGGTCGATGGTCGCCTCCGAGACGCCGGATGCGCCCACGATCGAATGACCGGAGCCCGCGAGAGCCGCCCCCCATACCGACCCGACCCGACCGGCGCCGACCACCCCGACGGCGAGCCGGCTTCCCGTCATCGCGAAACCGCCTCCATCCATTGCTCAGGCGTCTGGCGCCTGCGGCCTTCCCTCGCCCGTCGCGACTGATCGTCGATGAAAGCCTTGGCTTCGTCGAGGTCGAGGTGCCCGGCCACGGGCTTCACGACCCCCCGGGTCGAATGGATCTCGATCGTGGCAAGGTTAAGCGCCCGTTGGAGTGGCCCCTGGCGGATGGCGAGCGACTGGGTGCGCTCGTGCGGGACGACGAAGAACTCCCGGACGAATAGGCCCCTCCGGATGAGCAGTGCCCGTTCCGTGGCCCTCACCCCCCGGCGCCTCCACTGGAAGGGGTCGAAGATCCACGACCGTGCGGGGCTGGCGGTGAAGCCGTTCTCGTCCCCCTTGCCCCCCATCGCCGTGGATATCGTCCCGGTGGGATCAGGATCGCCCAGGTCGGGTAGGACGAGCCAGAGGGCGTCGAGGGCCTGTTGCCTCTTTCCGACGGGCAGGAGCGTCGACACGGCCTCTCGCTCGTCCTGGTAGCCCGCCACGTTGATGGTGATCTTCCACCAGTCGAATCGCCTCCATAGGAGGGATTGCTTGATATTCAGCGCCTGAACCCGGCCGGGAGGAACGGTCTGACGCCTGGTGTCGAGGAGACCGTGAGAGAGCCTGACGCCGTCCGCGGCGATCCCGGCCGAGAAGTTCGCGTGGGCGTTCAACTGGCCCCACAGGACGGCGCCGATGCCGATCAGCGCGAAGACGACGCTGGTGATCCCACCCGTCGTCGAGCCGTCGACGGCGGACG
>CAYTLH010000052.1:0-6056 GCA_964438525.1 uncultured Demequinaceae bacterium
GGGGTCCGGGACCGGGGTCGTGACGGCCTCGACGTTGGCGGCGTATCCGCCGGGCGACCTCACGAACGTGTCCTCGCCGATCTCGACCGGACACAGGAACTCCTCGGAGCGGGAGCCCCCCATCGCGCCGGAGTGCGCGGAGACGATGACGTAGGGCAGGCCGAGGCGATCGAACAGGCGGACATAGGCCTCCCGCTGGGCCTCGTAGGCGGTTTCCAGCCCGGCCTGGTCGAGGTCGAAGGAGTAGGCGTCCTTCATGGAGAACTCGCGGCCGCGGATGAGCCCGGCCCGGGGCCTCGCCTCGTCGCGGTACTTGTCCTGGATCTGGTACAGGCAGACGGGCAAGTCCTTGTAAGAGGAGAAGAGGTCCTTGACGAGCAGGGTGAAGGCCTCCTCGTGGGTGGGGGCGAGGAGGTAGTCGGCGTCCTTGCGATCCTTGAGGCGGAACATGGTCGGGCCGTAATCGCCCCACCGGCCCGTCGCCTCGTACGGCTCCTTGGGGAGCAGGGCCGGGAAGTGGACCTCCTGCGCGCCGGCGTTGGCCATCTCGTCGCGGACGACGCCCTCGACCTTGGCGAGGACCCTGAGCCCGAGGGGCAACCAGGAGTAGATCCCGGGAGACGAGCGGCGGATGTAGCCCGCGCGGACGAGGAGCCTATGGCTCGGGACCTCGGCGTCGGCGGGGTCTTCGCGAAGGGTGCGGAGGAAGAGGGTCGACATGCGCAGCATGCGCCCAGCCTAGTGCGTCCGCCCCGACCCCAGCGCGTACCCCTCGGCAGGGCGGCACGTCCGATGCTAGCGTGGGAAAGTCCGAAAGGAACGGTGCTCAATGAGGTGCTCAACAAGAAGGTTCTCTGATTCCGGTTCGGCTCTCGGTTGGGTCGTCGGCCTGCTAGCCCTGATCACCATCGCATTCTTCGCCTTCGTCGTCTGGAAGTACGTCCTCAACGAGGACGACGGGACCCCGGAACCGACGCTCACCGTCACCGCCACCGCCCCCTACGTCTCGGAGAACCCCCAATTCGACGGCACGTGGACCGGGCACGTCACGGGAGACGTGCACACCTACGACATCGAGGTCGTCATCGTCGATAGCGGCGACATGCTCATGGGCGACGTCTCGTATACGTGGAACCCCCCGCGTTCCGGCGTGGAGGATTGCGAGGGCGTATGGACGCAGACGGCCCGGCACGGCAGACACGTCGACGTCCACGAAGCCATCACCGGCGGCCCGTGCATCGACGAGGTCGACATCACCCTGGACATGAAACCGAACGGCACGATCGCATTCGCCGTCTTCTACGGCAACGACTACTTCCCGACGGCGATCCTGACCAGCGAGTAGTGGCGACCGACCCGGGCAATCCTCACGACCTATGCACCTGGCGCCCCGCGTCCGAGTGCGCCGGTTGCCCCCTCGACGGCCACCTGAAGTGCCGCTTCAGAGCGGCGGATCTGCTCCGCTTCCTGGGCACGTTCCTGGCCTTCGCCGTTCCGGCGGTTCTGGGCACCCTTCAGGGTGGCTACGGATGGGCCCTGATCGGATGGGGCATCTTCGGGCTGGTCTTCTTCGAATTCTGGGAGATCCGGATCCTGTGCAGCCACTGCCCCTACTATGCCGAGCGAGGGACGATGCTGCACTGCATCGCAAATTACGGGTCCCTGAAGGTGTGGAGGTACCGACCGGAGCCGATGAGCCGGGCGGAGAAGGCCCAACTGATCGTAGGATTCGTGATCCTGGGCGGGTACCCCTTCCCGTTCCTGCTTATCGGAGAGGAGTATCTGTGGGCATTCGTCGCCCTAGCGGGGTTGGTGGTGTTCTTCTGGGCGCTACGTGGACACACCTGTTCGCGATGCGTCAACTTTTCCTGCCCCATGAACTCCGTCCCTCAAAAGGTCGTGGACGCCTTCCTGAAGCGCAACCCCGTGATGCAAGAGGCTTGGGAAAAGAGCGGATACCGCCTAGGGGAAACCCGATGAGTGTCTTGGCGTCCGGTGCTAGCGTGAGATCAATCGAAAGGAACGGTGCCCCATGAGAAGGCTCTCGGATTCCGGATCCGCGATCGGCTGGGTGATCGGCGTCCTGGCCGCGATCCTCGTAGGGCTCGGCGGTTTCGTCGTCTGGAAGTACGTCCTCAACGACGACGGGACCCCGGAGGCGACGCCTACGGTCACCGCCACCGCCTCACCCGCCCTCACGCCGTCGGCGAATCCCACCCCCACCCCGACGATCGTCACTTTCGACGGAACGTGGACGGGGCACGTCCTCGGGGACCTCAACACGTACGACATCGAGGTCGTCATCGACGACGACGGGACGACGCTCACGGGCGAGGTCACCTACACGTGGAATCCCGACCGCCCCGGCGTGGACGACTGCATGGGCGAGTGGACGCAGACAGCCCGACACGGCAAGCACGTCGACGTCAACGAGGTCATCACCAGCGGCGACGTGTGCGTTGGCGAAGTCGACATCACCCTCGACATGAAACCCAACGGCACGATCGCCTTCGCCATCCTCTACAGCGACATCTACTTCCCAAAGGCGATCCTCACCCGCGAGTAGTAGCGAAGTACAACTTCTCATGGGACGACGTAACGTCCCTAAGCAGCCCCGCCGGAATCAGACCCTGCCTGGCTCAGGGGATCAACTCCTGATGGAAAATTCCGGTGCAACCTGAAACGAAACCGGGATGCTCAGGAATCGACTTCGCCCACTCTCGAAGAGCACGTGGAGAGATACCTACGGAAGCGATCAAATGCAGATCGACTGACACACCGAACACGCTGAAAAAGCAGGCCTCAGAAAGTTGACTTCTGGTAGTTGCAAGTCTTAAGTCAATCTGTCGTAGTGGAGAGTCGTACAAGGTCATCAATGATTTCAACCTTGAGTTCTTTCCCTTTCGTCCACTGTTCAAGATTTCCGAGAACATCCTCGCCTACAGGCCCCATCGTTCGAACCATCAGAGCCTTATCCATGCATGAGACTCTGATTACGTGCATATCGAAGGCTCTAGTCACTGTGTATGCACGGATGGTGATGTCATCTGTGCATCTGATTCGTCTCCAGCGCCAAAGGTACCGCCCCATCCATGAAGCGAACTCCAGCCCATGATTACTCCAACGCCCCCATAAGAAAGGCACCCTACCTGAGGATATCAAGAATCCATTAACTATTGCAGCGATCACCAGGGGCCAGATAAGAAGTATTGAAACGTTGATCGTATATACCAACCAGTCGGGAGCCCTTGCTCGAGTAATATCGGGGTCGTTCAAACCGACAATCGCTCCAAAAACCACCAGAGGAGAGAAGAGAAGAAACACGACCAAGAAAGCCCAGAGAGCACCCGGAATCGGCCCCACCCCGCGGGCGAGTGGAACCCATGAACCACGTAACTGCCTTTGATCTCGAGACTCTAGTGAGTCTTTCTTCATGCATACGTCCCTTCAGCACAACTCACTAATACAACAACTTCACCGTCTATGAACCAGCAGGTGCATAACACATAGGCTGATCGCCCCAACTAACTGTCCCGTCCTCGTAGATCGTTGGTTCCTTTGTGGTCGTGGCCATCCATGGCTCCGGTAATTCTCCCGGCCCAGTCAAACCAGGAATATAGGTCCTTGGCGTACCTGGATTACCTCCCTGTCCGGGCTCATCTACCCACCACGGCCCAATCGGCTCAGCCTCAAGCGAGTCGACCCAGTCACCATGCATCGTATCGAATAGCGCACCCGCCCCCTCGTTAACCGCCCGCCCCGCGCCAATCCCGACAATCAGCACGGTTGGGGCTGATGAACGGTGAGGTGACATCGATCCGTGCGGCAGACCCAAACGGTGCCCCATGAGAAGGCTCTCGGATTCCGGATCCGCGATCGGCTGGGTGATCGGCGTCCTGGCCGCGATCCTCGTAGGGCTCGGCGGTTTCGTCGCCCTGAAGTACGTGTTTCTCAAAGACGACGGAACCCCGGAGGCGACGCCGACGGTCACCGCCACCGCCTCGCCCGCCCTCACGCCGTCGGCGAACCCCACCCCCACCCCGACGCTCACCAGCTTCGACGGCACGTGGACAGGGCACGTCCTCGGGGACCTGCACACGTACGACATCGAGGTCGTCATCGACGACGACGGCACGACGCTCACAGGCGACGTCACCTACACGTGGAACCCCGACCGCCCCGGCGTGGACGACTGCATGGGCGAATGGACGCAGAAGGCCCGGCACGGCAAGCACGTGGACGTCAACGAGGTCATCACGAGCGGCGATGTGTGCGTCGGCGAGGTCGACATCACCCTCGACATGAAGCCGAATGGCACGATCGCGTTCGCCATCCTCTACAGCGACGTCTACTTCCCGAAGGCAATCCTCACCCACGAGTAGTCTCGCTCAATCCGGACAACCCGCGTGACGTCTGCGCCTAGTGTTTATCAACGACCCATAAATGCGACAAGCATTGGAGAAGAGAAAACACATCCTGGGAGATACCAATGCCATGGACCTTCAGTGTCCAACCGGCCATCGGCAGTCATACTCATCAGGACCTTGGACGAAGGGAAGCGTACCAACCACCTACGGAAAGATCGACCCGTCAGTCCAATACGCGACGCAGGCTATCTCGTTGTTCCCCTGGTTCCATTCCTCGATGTCGGGAGCGACACCCACGAAGCTGAACTCCCCGGAACCCCATACGCCATCACCGTGGAGATCGTAGTGAGCAAGAAACCGAAAGAAGCAGTACTCGGAGGTTGCCGCTACAATGTCATCTTGGTTGTAGTCCTCGAACGGGGCTTCGAAGGCAAAGAATCTCTCCGCCGTATGGTCGGTGTCACATGAACCCGAGACGAAGACCTGTGAACTGTCGTCAAACACTAGTTCACCACACACAAGTTCGTTTGAATAACTCGCTGAGTTTGCACATGCAACGAATGAAGAGGCCCCCACAATCGTGATAGCGATTACCATAAGGAGTCGGCGTATTCGATCTGCGATGAATGTCATTCGATTCCCTCCGGCGAGAGGGTTGATGTGGCTCGCGCGATGACGACTGTCGAGACTGTATCGTTCGGGAACTCACCGGTTGTCTCTAGTGCCTCCAACTCCGTTGAGTAGAGATCGCGCTCAACGGCAACTGCGAACCATCTATCGTCCAATCCCCATTCGACGGTGCACCCTCCTATAGCGTCGGGGGCAAGAATGCCGACGTCCATACAGAATGACCGATCTGGGTTGGGGGCCGTCCCATCATTGACCGCAACAGCGAGATCTTCTGTGAACCCCCGGATATCATCTATTCCCACGACTCGCCAGCATTCGAACTCCGCGTCCTCGATAATCCTGTTAAACGTAGCTCCTACACAAGCGCCAGGTTCCGCATCGTATTCCTCGAGAAACGAGTCGACGGCCGTCGGTCCCGAACACCCAGATATCCCGGATAGGATTATGGACAGCCCGATGGCAGTAACCAAGGATCGATTCCGACGTTTTCCAGTCGTCACGACGCGTCGGTACACGATATCGTTTCCGTGAGGTCTCATCCTGCGTCTTCCCCATATAGTTCAGCTATTTGCTGAAGTTCCGACTTTGCTCCTTCAACATCCCACTCGTGGAATGTTTCAGCGTCAGGTAAGCCGTTCATGAGCAATTTGCGCGCTAGATTTGCCATTCCGAATAGTTTCTGAGGTTTGACTCCGAAGACGGTTGTAATGGCCCCAATATATTCGTCGTTAGCTTCCGCGAATGAGGCGGCCATGTATAGCTGGTACTGAGTTCCGAAAGCTTCTTCAACAGCATGAAGCACATTGTGGCCGTCATTACCGAGATTAGAATTGCCTGAAAGGCTATATGCGTACGTAACTAGGGAAGCTTTTTGCTGGCCGGTGTAATCAACTCGCTCCCAGTCAGAGATCTCGCCATCTACGACTCTCTCAGCTAATGCCATACCGAGCGCGTAGTTGAGGAAGGGAGCGAATTCTGGATCGCGGTTATTGGCGATAATTGATAGAGCCTCTCCGGGGATGGAACCCTGATAGACCTTCATTATATATTCTCGAGTCA
>CAYTLH010000053.1:0-5236 GCA_964438525.1 uncultured Demequinaceae bacterium
CTTCGTCCCGAACGAAGCGCGCTACCAAACTGCGCCACACCCCGAAAGCCCTCCGCTAGTCGCGGAGCCAGCCCAGGATAGCCGAACCGGGGGGCCGGGCGCGAACCCCCCTCTAGCTCGTCTTCGCCCGGGAACCCACGCCGCTCACCCGACCCACGGCCGTCATGAGCACGTAAGCAACGGCAAGGGGAACAACCTCGATGAGCATGCGATTGAAGGAGTCCGCGTCGAAAGGTCGATACGGTGTTCCGCGGGCGTAAGCGAGGAGCAACCCAAGGGGAATGAAGGAGGTCACCGGCAGCCGCAGGACCGTGAGATCCCGGCCTCGTCGACAAACGATGGAAAGCACGACAAGAAACATGAGGACCCTCACAACTGATCCCCACCAGGAATAGGAGCCAAGGACGTTCGCATATATGGCCCTAACGCTTTGCTCAAGGATGGTGGAGTCGCGAATAGCCAAGAATCCGAGCGATGCGATGAGCCCGACCTCGTAGACGACGGCCATCCTGGAGGCAAGCCAAGTGCCCCGACCGAGGTACACGACGACGGCATACACCCCCATCACCAAGCCCACAACGATCATGGCCGGGGAATACCCCTGAGGGAGTCCCCTCATGGCCTTGAGGATCACGACGAAGCCGTACCACGTCACAGTGGCCCCCCCAAGCGTTCCCATAAGCAACGCCATTTCCCTTCCAGACGCTTTCCGCAACGCCATGATGGGCACGATGGCCGCCAGGGCAAGGAACGGGCCCTCCGGCCTCGATAGGACAAGGCCGACCGCCGCCGCACCCGCGATGACACCAGGAGCCCTCCCCAAGGACATGGAATCCGAGGCCATCAGCCAGCAAGCCCCGGCAAGCGATAGCACGCCAAGGGCGGTGAGAAGGTGGCCGTTGAGGTACACGGCATGGAAGACGAAACGGTTCATCGTTGAGAGGGCAGTGACCCCGAGGGCCGCGATCGCGACGGCTCCCCCCCTGCCCATCGCCTGCCTCGCCCGGTTCGCGACGAGCCAGGCGACGATCCCGAGGATCGATACTGCGATCAGGGGGGTGACCCCCGCAAGGAAGTACTCCCCGGTAAGCCTGGCGGGCGCGTGCAGAAGCGAGACCCCTACCAGCCTCTTGTCCAATCCCGAACCGGTGACGGCCTCCGTGTAGTGGTCGTCGGCCAGCAAAGCCCCCAACCCCAGGTACTCCAGGCTGTCGGAATGGTAGGTGTATGTGTGAAGGCCCCGATTGACGCCGACGATCACCACCGCGCAAGCCGCCGTGATCACCGACCCCAGGATCGGGATGGGCGAGGCAAGTCCCCTCCGCCGCCTCCACCCCCACCAGGAGAGAGGGGCGCCTGCCACGATGGCCATCGTGAGGAGGGGGGTGCCGGGAAGGGGCGTCGCGACCTGCACGAATCCCACGGCGATCGTGAGGAACACCCCGAGGGCGAACCCCCACGGTGCGAGGCCCCACCCCCTGGCCCCTAAGCCCGCCAGGAGGAACGCCCCCCCGACAAGCATCGAGGCGACCGCGGTCAGTTCGACGATCATCCCGGCGTCCCCTCATCCTCGGGAAGAAGGCCGACGTCGACAAAGAGCCATTGGCGATCGTCCCCGTTCCCGGGGTCGACCTGCCATGTGACGACAAGAAAGGTCCGCGCCTCCCCACGAATCGGATCCGTCGAGGCCATGACATCCCGAAGGAAGTACCACGCCGGACCCGGCCAGGAGTCTCCACCCTCGACCGCAATCGCCCAGGGCTCCCCCCGAGCCCCCCCCGTACCGCTGGCGACGACATAGGGTTCGAAATCAACGTCCCCGAGGAGCTCGAGCGCGCTTCCCTCCACTTCCTCGACGTCCGCTACGGCCCCGAACGCATACGAGCGCTCCCGAAACCACCCCTCATTCCCCGAGTCGCTCTCGGCGACCAGCATGGTGGAACCGGGGGCGACGAACCCGAGGGCGAGAAAGGGGGAATAACGAGACGAGGAACTCGGGTCGTCGTCCCACATGGAGGCAAGAATGTCCCCGTCCCCACGATGGTGAAGGGCCGTGAAGAAGACGCATGCCCGCGATTCGACCGTGGAGAACTGCGTCAGGTTGATCGCCACCAGGTATCCCATCCCCACGAATAACAGCAGCCCAACGGGCGAGAACCGTCGCAAGGCCTCGACTCGGTCCCGCCACGTCGATGCCATCACTCCTCCTGACGGGGCACCAACTCCAGGATGGTGGCCTCCGGTCGACACGCGAATCGTACCGGGGCGAACGGGGAAGTTCCGGCTCCCGCGGACACATGAAGCCAGAGCGACCCCTCTCCATCGCGGGCGTCGGGACGAGCGCCCGGCCAGCCGCTCAGCCCTCGCGCCCGTCGACGATCGAGGTCGCAATTCGTCACGAGAGCCCCCACCAGGGGAATCCGCACCTGTCCTCCGTGGGTGTGGCCCGCCAGGGCCAGGTCGACGCCCTCGCCGCGAAAAGCCTCCAACACCCTGGCGTAGGGAGCGTGCACCACCCCAATATGCGTCACACCCCGCGAATCGTCTGGGTCAGGCATACGGTCCCGGCCGATATGGGGATCGTCGACTCCGACGAACGAGACTCTAATCCCGCCCGCCGTCAGGACGGCCCGGGCATTGTTGAGATCGGCCCAACCCAATGCCTCCAGCCCTTGGGTCAGGTCCCGGGTGGGGAGCGGCTTCGCGTCCGGACGATCCTTCGTTGGCCCCCGGAAATACGTGAAAGGACTGCGGGCGCGGGGGGCGAAGTGGTCGTGGGAGCCGTACGCGAATACCCCGGGAATCCCGGACAACGGTCGAAGCGCGTCGAGTAAAACCGGTATGGCTTCGGCGTTGGCGAGGTTGTCCCCGGTCATCACCACGAGATCCGGGGCGAGGGAGCTCAGAGACCTGATCCAGCGGCGCTTCCTCCCCTGCCTGGGGGTCAAGTGGAAGTCCGAGAGATGCAAAACCCTCAGCGGGTCCTCTCCCCGACGAAGAACGGGAACCCTCACCCTCCGGACGGCGAACCATCGAGCCTCCACCCAACCCCAGGCCACGCACGCGAACGTCACCCCGCAGGCGGAAATCAACCAGGGCACGGCTGGCCCCGGCTAGGTGGACGGCGTCGGGGTCGGGGTCGGAGTCGGCGTCGGCGTCGGGGTCGGCGTCGGCGTCGGCTCAGGTGTGGAACAGCCGGCGTAACTCCACCCTTCCGGCGGGCCCCAGTCATCGGGCGGCCACGACGTCCCCCACCAACCGGAGGGTGCGACGCAAGGGTCCCATTCCTCCGGCCAGACGAACCACCACTCCGGAAGTTCGTTCATCGATACCTGGTAGACGATCGTCTGGCCCGCACCCAGGCTTTCCCCCTCCGGAATGGACTGGAACACGACGGTCCCCGGTTCGACGCTCTCGTCGAAGATCACGATGGGATACCTCTCCCACATGTAGCCGGCGTCGTTGATCGCCTCCCGCGCCTCGACCTCCGGCATGCCGAGGACGTTCGGGACGGTCAAGGGGTACCACCCGAGTCCCGAGGGGGGACCGGAGGAGAACCAAAGCTTGGGGTAACCCTCGAGCGCCCGGTTCATGTACTTCCTCCAGATCGGACCCGCGAGGGTGCCTCCGTAGGCGTACCGATAGAACACATCGCCGATCCTCATGAACTGCATGGGCACGTCGTGGTCGGGGTGGCCGACCCACACGACGGTCACGAGCTGCGGGGTATATCCGAGGAACCAGACGTGGGTGTTCTCCTGCGCCGTCCCGGTTTTTCCCGCCGCCTGCCGACCCCCGGAGAGTCGCGCGTTTGTCCCGGAACCCACCGAGACGACCTGGGTCATCGCATACTCGACCCCGTCGGCGATGTTCTTCTCAATCGCAGTGTCGCACGTATCGGGAGGGACGGGGATCGATTCTCCATCGAGCGTCTCCATGCTCAACAGCGCCCGTGGTTCGCATCGAACGCCGTCGTTGGCGATCGTCGCCCCCACGACCGCCATGGTCAGGGGCGAGGCGTTCTGGCTACCGAGGGTGACGGAGGGGACGGTTTCGAACGGCTTACCGTCGGCCCTTTGGAATCCGAGCCTTCCGGCCATCTCCGTGATCCCGCATAGGTCGAGTTGATTCGTCATGGCGGCGTACGACGTGTTGATGGAGTGGGCGGTGGCCGTGAGGACGTCGAGCTGCGGATTCTTGACGTTGCCGGCGTTCTTGGGCTTCCAAGAAACCTGACCCGCGAAAGGGGCCGGGCCGATGCATGAGGCCGTCCACGAGTTCGATTTCCACTCCCGGATGGTGGTGCTGACGGTCTGCTCAAGCGCATGCCCCGTCTCCAGCCACTCGGCCAAAATGACGATCTTGAAGGTCGATCCGGGAGAGAATCCCCGAGACCCTCCGTACTCGTTGTCCACGGCGTAGTTGATGGCCGTCTCCCCTACCTCGTCCGCTCCCGGGTCGAAATCCCGGTTCTGCGCCATCGCGAGGATGTGCCCATTGCTGGGGTCGAGCGAGACGAGGGCGTCGGCTATGCCCGTCGGATCGTCCGGGGCGATTCGATCCCGGAGTTCCTCATTCGCGATCATCTGCTTGTTCTTGTCGAGGGTCGTGACGACGTTCACCCCGTAGTGGAGGTACTCCTTCCCCTTGTCTTCGAAGAAGGGGTCCTTCGAGATGACCTTGATGACGTAATCGCAGAAGAAGGGGGCGTCCTCCGAGGCCACACAACTGAACTTCGGCTCATGGACGTCCAGGGTGTCCTCGATCGGGGTATCCATGTACGCGTCGTACTCGTCCTCCACCGCCGCAATCTCCGCCGTGCTCGCCCCCTGCTCCTCGAGGTCCTCGATCTCCTGCTCGAGCATGACCCCTAGGACCGTGTCCCGGCGAATCTCGGCGTTCTCCGGGAACCGGGTGGGGTCCCACTTGTAAGGGTTCTGCGTGATGCCGGCGATCGTCGCGGCCTCGATCGTGTTGAGCTCCGCGGCGGTCTTACCGAAATACAACTGCGCGGCGGCCTCCACGCCATAGACGGACTTCCCAAACTGGGCCATGTTCAGGTACTGCTCGAGGATGCTCTCCTTGCCGCAATCGACCTGCGGGTCCGCCGTACACTCCGTCCCATACTCCTCATTCAGACGTGCCTCAAGCGCGATCGCCCTCCTGGCCTCGCCCAGCTTGCGCGCGATGGTGATCTCGGTGGCCGCCTCGACCGCCTCGGTATCGCCATCCTCCA
>CAYTLH010000054.1:0-4803 GCA_964438525.1 uncultured Demequinaceae bacterium
CGCCGAATCCAGGCCCCGGATGAACTCCTCGGCGGCGTCGATGTTATCCGTGACGATCGCCTCGGTGTGCCCCGTCGAATACTCCCGGATGTGGGAGACGGCCTCGTCGAGGCTCCCCACGACCCTGACCGCCATGTCGTACGACAGATACTCGGTCGCCCAATCCTCCTCGGTCGCCGGAATCGTCGCCACCCCGGCGAGGGCGGCGGCCTCGTCATCGACGTGAAGGGTGACCCCGGCGTCGGCGAGGCCCTTGAGGACCTCCGGCAACACCCGCGGGGCGGCCTCGCGGTGGACGAGTAGGGTCTCCGCGGCGTTGCACACCCCCACCCGCTGCGCCTTGGAGTTGACGACGATGTCGACCGAGCGTTCGACGGGGGCGGAAGCGTCGAGGTAGACGTGGCAGTTGCCCTCGCCGGTCTCGATGGCGGGTACGGTCGATTCCTTGACGACGGCCTGGATGAGGTCGCGCCCCCCTCGGGGAACGAGGACGTCGACCGATCCTCGCGCGTTCATAAGGACTCGGGCGCCCTCTCGGCCGTAGGCGTCGATGCTCTGAACGGCCGCGCGCGGCAATCCGCTCGCCTCGAGGGCCTCCTGGAGCGTGTCGACGATGGCGGCGTTCGATTCCGCGGCGGCCGACCCCCCGCGCAGGACGGCGGCGTTGCCGGACTTGAGCGCGAGCCCGGCCGCGTCGACCGTCACGTTGGGCCTCGCCTCGTAGATCATCCCCACGACGCCGAGGGGCACCGACTTCTGCACGAGCCGAAGACCGTTGGGCAGGGTCCAGCCCCGACGGATCCTTCCGACGGGGTCGGGCAGGGCCATGAGTTCCCGAAGCGCCCCCGCGGCCTTGGCGATCCGCTCCTCCGTGAGGGTGAGGCGGTCGAGGAGCCCCTCAGCCATCCCCGCGGCTTCGGCCTTCTCGCAATCCTTGACGTTTGCGGCCAGGATCGCTTGGGTGTCCTGGACCAGGGCTTCGGCCATGGCCTCCAAGGCGGCGTCCTTGACGGAGCGGGGGGAGGGCGCGATGGCCTTCGCCGCCTCTTTGGCGAGTCGACAAGCCTCGAGCACGGCCGCCCGCGTTTCGGATTCGTTCATAGGGACAGGCTACTTGTGGTTCATCACGACCAAGTCGTCGACGTGGACAAGTTCCCTCGCGTACTCCTCCCCCAGTTCCTCTTTCAGGCGCGTGGTCGAAAGCCCGAGCATCGCGGGAACCTTGTGCGAGGGGAAACGGGCGAAGGCCCGGGCGATGAGCGCCCCGTCGGGTCCCACGAGTTCGATCGGATCCCCCGCCTTGAAATCTCCCCGCACGGCGGTCGCCCCCGTGGCGAGCAGGGAGGCCTTCCCGTGCCGGACCGCCCGCACCGCCCCCTCGTCCAGGACGATCTGCCCATGCGTCTTCGCGACGGTCGCCAACCACCTCAGCCGACTCGTCGATCGCTTCCCCGTCGGCGCGAACACCGTGCCGACGTCCTCGCCGTCGATGGCGCGCTTCACGTTGGCCATACTCGTCAGCAAGACGATCGTGCCGGCCCCCGTGGCGATCTGCGCCGACTCGAGCTTGGTCACCATCCCCCCGGTGCCCAGGACGTGACCCCGGTGGGAGATGTCGACGTCCTCGAGATCCCCCGCCGAATCCACCCGCGCGACCCTCTCCGCCCCCTTCGTGCCCGGGACGGCGGTGTACAGGGCGTCCACGTCCGTGAGCAGCAGGAGGCCGTCCGCCTTGACCACGGTCGCGACGAGCGCGGCGAGGCGGTCGTTGTCGCCGAAGCGTATCTCCTCCGTCGCGACGGTGTCGTTCTCGTTGACGATGGGCACGACGCCCAGGTCGAGAAGCTTCTCCAGGGCCCGGTGGGCGTTCCCATAGTGGGTTCGGCGGATGAGGTCGTCGGTCGTCAAGAGCACCTGGCCGACCTTCAGGCCATGCCGATCGAAGGCCCGGGTGTACGAGGCGATCAGCAGACCTTGCCCGACGGAGGCCGTCGCCTGGGCCGTCGCGAGGTCCCTCGGCCTCTCCTTGAGCCCGAGGGGGGCCAATCCCGAGGCGATCGACCCCGACGTGACGAGGATGACCTCGACACCCTTCCGACGCATCTCGGCGAGTACGTCCACCAGCTCAACCAGGGCGTTTTCATCGAGGAACCCGTCCTCCCCGGTCAGCGACGACGACCCGATCTTCACGACCACGCGTCCCGACTTGGCGAAGCGCCGACGCATGTCCGTCATCCTTCGTCCCCTTTCGAGCCTTCCGACTCCACCGCATCCGACGACTCCCAGTCTCCCGCCTCGACGGCGTTTCCCCCCTCCTCACGCGCCGCGCGCTTTGCATCCATCCGCTCGCGGTGGCGCCTCCGCCTCTCGTGCGTCGTATCCCTAGACGGCCCCTCCCACTCCCCGATCCCGGCATCCGTGCCCCGGGCGCCCAGGAGCTCGGCCCCGGGCGCCATGCTCGGAACCCAGTCGAAGATGACCCCCGGATCGCCGATGACGATCGGTTGCCCGGGGACGGCCCCCACGCGGAACAACTCCTCCTCCACTCCGAGCCGATTCAGCCTCTCCGCTAGGAATCCGACCGCCTCGTCGTTGGCGAAGTCGGTCTGGTGAACCCAGCGTTCGGGTTTCTCCCCCCGGACCTGGAAGGCCGGCCCCTCGGGCGTGCCGATCTTCTCGACGGTGAACCCCGAGTCGTCGACGGGGGCAGGTCGGAGGACGATCCGTTCGGCCTCCGGCGTCTCGGCCCGTACGGCCTCGACCAGGCCCGCGAGCGCGTGCCCCAGGTCCTTGAGACCCTCATGGGTGGCGGCGCTCACCCCGATGACCACCAGCCCCCGGGCCTCGATCTCGGTCCTGGCAACCTCCGCCGCCCGTCGCCCCTCGGGGACGTCGATCTTGTTGAGGACGACCACCCGATCCCTCGACGACAGCGGAGGATCGACGTTGAGCGCCTCGTCGTATTTCTCCAGTTCTCCCTCGATCGTGTCGAGGTCGCGGACCGGGTTCCGGTCGGGATCGAAGGTGGCCGTGTCGATGACATGGGCGATAACGGAGCATCTCTCGACATGCCTGAGAAACTCAAGCCCGAGCCCTTTTCCCTCCGATGCCCCCGAAATGAGTCCGGGAACGTCGGCCATGGTGAAACGCGCCTCCCCCGCCTGGACGACCCCGAGGTTGGGGACGAGCGTGGTGAACGGGTAGTCGGCGATCTTCGGTCTGACCGACGACATGGCGGCGATGAGGGAGGACTTGCCGGCGCTCGGATATCCGACGAGGGCGACGTCCGCGATCGACTTGAGCTCGAGGGTCACCGAGGCCTCCTCGCCGGGCTCTCCCAGCAGGGCGAAACCCGGGGCCTTCCGCCGCCTCGTCGCCAGGGCCGCGTTGCCCAACCCGCCTTTGCCGCCCCGGGCCACGACGAACTCCGCGCCGTTCCCCACGAGGTCCGCCAGCGTGTGCCCGTCCTCGGCCAGGACGACGGTTCCGCTCGGGACCCCGAGGACGAGATCGTCGGCTGAGGCTCCGTTCCTGAGGTCCCCCGCCCCCGGGGCTCCGTTCTTCGCGCGTCTCGTGGATGAATGGTGATAGTCGAGCAGGGTCGTCATCCGGGGGTCGACTCGCAGGATGACCGATCCGCCGTTGCCGCCGTTGCCGCCGTCCGGCCCGGCCAACGGCTTGTACTTGGTTCGGCGGACCGAGGCGACGCCCCGGCCCCCACTGCCCGCGATGGCGCGAAGGGAGACTCGATCGATGAACGTGGCCATGGGCCCTCCTCACCGGCCCGGCAGGGGCCGTCGAGGCGATCTAGACGATATCGACGACGCGACGTCCCCGGCGCGTGCCGAACCTGACCGCCCCGGGCTTGAGGGCGAAGAGCGTATCGTCCTTGCCGTGGCCGACCCCGACGCCTGCGTGGAAGTGGGTGCCCCGCTGGCGCACGATGATCTCTCCGGCTCCGACGACCTCGCCGCCGTAATGCTTGACCCCGAGGTATTGGGCGTTGGAGTCCCGACCGTTGCGCGAGGAGCTCGCGCCCTTCTTGTGTGCCATGGCGTCCTCGCTATCCGATGCTCGTGACCTTGAGGCGTGTGAGGTCCTGACGGTGTCCCTGACGCCTCCTGTAGCCGGTCTTGTTCTTGTACTTGAAGACGGCGATCTTGGGGCCACGCTCGTCACGGACCACCTGACAGGCCACCTTCACCTGACGAAGGGCCTTGGCGTCCGTGGTGATCTTTCCGTCATCCGACACGAGAAGCGCGGGCAGGTGGATCGTGTCCCCGGCGTCGGCTTGGATCCGATCGACGACGATGACGTCGCCGACGGAGACCTTCTCCTGCCGACCCCCGGCCTTGACGATCGCGTACACCATCTCTGTCCTCGACTCTCGCTGGATGCCCGGCGTAACGCCCGGGCGCTGGCGCATGCCAGCGGACAACGATACCTGTCGATCGAGGCCGGGGTCAAACGATCGGCTCCTCCCCCGGGCCATCGTCCGAGTCCGGTTCAGGCTTCGCGCCCGCCTCGGCGTTCTGGGTCTCGCCCCCCTCCGGACCCTCCGCCTGCTTGTGGGCCTTCTCCGCCGCGGCGGCGATGTTGGCCAAAGTCGTCTTGACGGCCTCCCGGGCGTCTGACCGCTCGTCGAGAGCGTGGGTCTCCTGGCGGTCGTCGTCGCCCTTCCGATGCGCCTTGCGCGAACCCCCGTCACCCGAGGAGTCCCCCTGGTCGACCACGGGTTCGCCATGGATGAGGAAGCCGCGGCCCTTGCAGTGCCCGCAGGTCTCGGAGAACGCCTCGACGAGG
>CAYTLH010000055.1:0-14510 GCA_964438525.1 uncultured Demequinaceae bacterium
CGGTCTCATCCGTCTCCGTCAACACATTCCCTTGGCCGCTATAGGTGTATGAGAGTGACGTCCCATCCGGATACGTCACCGCCGTCGCATTCCCATTCCCGTCGTAGGTGACCGTGGTCTCCCGACCGAGGGCATCCGTGCTGCTCACCAGCCGGTTCGCCGAGTCATACCCGAACCAACTCGTGTTCCCCAACGGGTCCGTAATGCTGGTCCGGTTCTTCCGAGAGTCGTAGGTCGCCGTCCACGTGTTCCCCAACCCGTCCGTCCTGGACGTCCGGTTCCCCGCCTCGTCGGTCGTATAGGACTCGCGCGTCCCATCCGGGAAGATCACCTCAACCAGGCGGCCCCGCTCATCGAAGGAACGCACCGTGGTGTTGCCCAACCGGTCCGTCACCGTCTCCGTCCGAAGATCCGGATCCGACGAAATCTCGATCCGGTTCCCTGCCGCATCCACCACCGCCACCAGCCGCCCGTCGGCGTCATACTCGTTCCGGGCAGGAACCCGACCCAACGCGTCCACAATCCCCGTCAGATAGTGACCGCCGTCATACGCGAACGACGTGACGTTGCCTTCCGGATCCGTCACCGCCACCAGGTTCCCAGCCGCGTCGTAGGAGTAGTCGGTCACCAGACCTCCGGGCGTGATGACCGACGTGATCCGCCCCTCCGCGTCCCGCGTGAACACCACCGACTCGCCACTGGACGACGTGATCCCCGACTCCGTGATCGACACCGTATTCCCATTCGCATCGGTCACCTCCGTCATGCCGTCCTCGAGCGAGAACGTGAACACCCGACCATCCGGCATCGACAAGACATACGCCTCCGGCGCATACGTCTCCGCCGAATCCAACGACAGCAACACCCCATCGGACTGGACCAGATCCACCGTGCCCACCGGGGTCAGCGTCGCCCCCGTGGTGGTCCGCTCCGTCCACGCCGCCGTCGCATACCGGCCATCCATGATCGGATCGATCAAGACCGGCGTGAAGTCGAACACGATCGACTCCGACGCCCCATCCACCACCGTCACCGTGTGCGACCGCGTCGGAATCAACACCCAATGCGGCAGGACCGTCCCCTGATTCTCCCGAACCCACCCCTCACCCGGAGCGTTATCCGTCTCCAGGCGCAACGCCCGCAGGCTGAGCGTCCACCCGAACCCGAAATCACCCTCCCGCGTCCGCGCCCCCGAGTCATACGTCCGCTGCACCGTGACCGGCATCCCCGCCACCGGGACCACCGCATCCGTGAACGTGACCGAGAACAGGCCGTACTTGGCCTCGTTCACGCTCGAGACCACATAGCCGATCCGAGAGATCCGGCCACCCTCGTCGACCGCCTCCAACCGGAGGTACCACTCGCCCCCCGCCAGCACCGTCGGATCGAACGTGCCCAACTCGCCGTCGACGACCGGGGTCGTGCCCTCGGCCAAGACCACCGGCTCCGACGCGACCGGCAGGACCGGGGTCGCCGTCAGGCTCCACCGGAGCAGGTTCTCGTCCGAGGCCGTGCCGATGATCGGCGTCGCGACGCTCAGCTCCGCGCCCTCGTCGGGCGAGGCGAGGTCAACCGTCGGCCGCACCCCGTCGTCGTCCCCGAGGACCTGGAGCCAGGCCGTCGCCGTCGCGGTGTTGCCGTGGGCGTCGACGGCCGTCGCGGCCATCCGGAAGGCGCCGGGCTCCGACGTGGGGACCTCGGCGAGGCCGCCGGGCGACACGTCGTATTCGACGCCGTCGACGGTGAACACGAGGCCGGCGACCCCGGAGAAGTCCGACGCGGACACGGGGACGGTCGCGGTCTCGCCCGCGCCGATCGTGTAGTCGTCGAGGGCGATCACCGGAGGGCTGAGGTCGACGACGCCGGGGGCGACGCGCACCGTGACGACTCCGGTCGCGCATTGCGGGTCGGGCGCGCCGGCCGTCGTCCCGTCGTCGCAGAGGGTGTACTCGAACGACGTGAGGCCGAGGAACCCGCGGGCGGGGGTGAACACGACCTGACCGTCGGCGTACGCGACGGTGCCGCCGGTGAGCGCCGTGGCGGACGCCGACGTCACGACGAGGGTTTGGCCCGCCTCGTCGTCCGGCCCGGCGGCCCCGAGCGCGGCCAGGCTGGAGGCGGAGACGGCGACCGGCGCGCCCATGGCGGTCGCCAAGGCGACGTCCCCGGGGACGGGCGCGTCGTTGACCTCGACGACCGTGACCGAGACCGTTCCCGTCGCCGTCTCCAACCCGTCGGAGACCGCGAACGTGAACTGGTCCGCGCCGTGGGCGTCGGGGTGGGAGGTATAGACGACCGTGGCGGTGCACACCGTCCCGGCGGCGCCGGTCTCGCACTGGGTCGCCCCGAGAGCCGAGAGCGCGCCCAGGGCCGGCGGGGCCGCGATGGCGATCGTGAGGGGGTCCCCGTCGGGGTCGAGACCGGTGAGGGCAATCTCGACCGCTCCGTCCTCTTGCGCCTCGACGTTCGCGTCCTGGGCGACGGGCGCGTCGTTGATGTCGAGGACCTCAACCGTGACGACGCCCTCGGCGCACAGGGGGTCCGGGGCGCCCGCGGTGGTCCCGTCGTCGCACACGGTGTACGCGAACGCCGTCTCGCCCACGAAACCGGCCTCGGGCGCGAAGACGACGGTGTCGCCCGTGAACTCGACGGTGCCCCGAGTATCGGGCAGCGATGCCGCCGCCGTCACGGCGAGGGCCTGGCCGGACTCGTTCACAGGGCCGGGCCGGTCGTTGCCAATGATCGCGGCCGCCGGGATCAGAAGCGTCGAGCCTTGGTCGACCGAGACCCGATCCGCAATAGCCACGGGAGGGTCGTTGATCTCGGCGACCGCGACCGCGACCGTCGCCGTCGCCGCCCCCTCGCCATCGCTCGCCGTGACCACGATCGAATCGGCGCCGACGAAGTCCGCCGCCGGCTCGAACCCCACGGACGCGGCGCAGGCGACGCCGTCCCCGGACGCCTCGCACACGGTGGCGAGCACCTGGGCGGAGCCGTTCGAGGCCTGGGCCGAGAACTCAATCGACGGGCTGTCGACGTCCGTCGCCGTCACCTCGACGACCACGGACCCGTCCTCCGTCGTCGCCGCCGGGGCGCCGGCCACGATCGGCAGGTCGTTGACGGAGCGCACGTCGATGGGGACGACCACGTCCACCGACTCGGGGGGCTGGTCGCCGTCGCCGCCGTCCGTGATCCTCACCGTGAAGGAATCGGGCCCCGAGAACTCGTCGTCGGATTCGTAGGTCAGCGACACGGGGAGACCCGTGAACGTCGAGCCGGCCTCGAGGGCGACACCGCCGAGCGTCAAGGTCCCGGACGACGGCGGGGAGACGACCTCGACGACCAGCGCAGTCCTCACGGTCTCCACGTCGGAGCCCCGGATCTGCACGCTGTGCGGCCCCGAATCCTCGGCCACGGTCAGGGACGTGGGCCAGGAGGAGCCGACGGGCGGAGTGTTGACCGCGTCGACGTGGACGGTGACGTTCAGGCCGACCTCGTCCGCGCCGTCGGCGACCCGGATGACGAAGCCGTCGTCGCCATAGAAGCCCGGGTCCGGCGTGTACACGACCGACGCCTCGCACGAGGAACCCTGCTCCGTGGCTTCGCACGCGGCAGGCGAAACGCTCGACAGCGATCCGTGGCCGGGCCAGGCCTGGACGGAGAAGACGAGCTCGTCGCCGTCGATGTCGTCCGCGCGCAGGGCGACGGTGACGGGGGTCTCTTCCTCGGTCGTGGCGATCGCGTCCTGAGCCTCGGGGAGGTCGTTCACCCGCGCCACCGTGATCTCGTACTCCCGCTCGGTCGTGAGCGGGGCGCTTCCGCCGTCGCCGTCGTCGGTGACGGAGAAGGCAAGGCCGTCGGGGCCGACGTAGTCAGGGTCGGGGGTGTACTGGACGGTGATGGGCGCGTCGGTGAAGGCGTCCCCGACAACGATCGGCACCCCGGCGAGCGAGGCCTCGCCGTGCTCGGGGACGGAGGTTACCGTCAGGACGAGGTCGCCGGACGGGGTCTCGGCGTCGGTGGCGTCGATGGAGACGTCGCGCGGCCCGGAGTCCTCGTCGATCCAGAGCAGGGTCGGGGAGAACGCCATCTCGGGGGGCGTGTTGACTGCGCCGATCTCGACCGTCGCGCTCGCCACCCATCCCGCGACCCCGTCCGACGCCACGAAGGCGAACGCGTCGATCCCGCTCGCGTCGGGGAGGGGCACGTAGGTCGCGACGGCGGTGCAGGTCGTCCCGTCACCCCAGGGCTCGCAGACCGCGGGGGCGATGCCGGTCACGTCCCCGAGGGACGGGCCCGGGCTGAGGATGTGGAAGGCCGCGGCCTCGGGGTCGAGGTTCGCCGCCGTGAGGAGGATCTCGACCGGCTCGTTCTCGCTGGTCTGGGCCTGGGCGTCCTCGACCCGGACGGACAGGCTGACCGGGTCGGTCTGGCTCGGCGGGGTGTCACCTAGCCCGTCGCCGCCGGGCTCTCCGTCGTCGCCGGCCTCCCCGTTGTCGACCATCTCCCCGGTAATCGAGTCGTACCGGATACCGCTGTCTGCCTCGGACGTCGTGTTCTTGCTGTGGGGCACCGTGACCTCGACCCGGCCCCGGCAGGGTGTGCCTTGGGAATCCTCGGCCTGGAAGTAGACGACGTAGACCCGGCCGAGCGGCCCGTCGAACGGGTTCCCGGAGCGCTCCGCCCGTACCTCGGCTAAGGAGGTGCCGATGCCCCCGGCGTCGGGCACCGTGAGTCCGTCTCCCGTCCTCTCGACGGGCTCGTCCTGTTGAATCGACGTGACGACCACGTCCAGGTTGTTGCCGTCGGCGTCCGTGACGTTGTGGATCGCCACCGGCACCATGGCGTGGTTCGGCGGCCAGATCGTGGAGACGCTAGGGACCGCGCCGTCGCAGACGGGCGGCTCGCGGAGCACGGTGATGTCCGCGGAGTCCGCCCCCTGGCCCTCGTCCTTGTCCGTGACGGTGAGGTTGGCCGCATAGCCTGCGCTCGCGTCGTCCACCGACACGCTCACGCGCGACCCGTCGCTGGTTCCCGACGCCAACGCGTCGCCGGCCTCCTCCGTCCACGCGAAGGGGGCGTCGAGCGCGCCCGCCGGATCGACCCATCGCCCGCCCACGACGGCGGACCCACCGTCGAACACCGCCAGGTCCCCGCCGGCGTTCACCGCCGGGGGCTCGTTGAGGATCGCGACCTCGGCCTCCGCGGCCGCGCACACCCCCGACGAGTCGCACACCTCGAGCGTCACGCTCCGTTGGCCCGGGCCGTCGAGCCCCTTCGCGGGGAACACCACGTCCTGGCCCACCGCGTCCACGCGGCCGTCGCCCGTGAAGTCCCATAGGAAGTCGAGGTCAGCAGCGTCATCGTCCCCGCCAGCGTCGTCCTCGCCGACCGCGCCGTGGAGCAGGACGCTGCCCCCCTCCGACACCTCGTACGGCCCCCCGGCGTCCACGGACGGGACGTAGCCGGTGCAGTCGATGCCCGCGGTCTCCAGCCGGATCTCCTGGAAGACCTCGAGGAGTTCCTCCGCCGAATCGACGTGGGTGTAGCCTCCACCGGTGCCTTCGGCGATCTGGGTCAGCAGTTCCGAGTCCACGTCGCTGCCGAGGCCCACCGTATAGATGACCACGTGCTCCAGGACGGCTCGCCCGGTCAAGTAATCGTTGTACGGCCCCACACCGTCTGTGAGAAGAACCATGAAGCGGGGACGGCCCGTTTCCGCATAGGGGGCGAGCGCGTCGAGACCCGCCGACACTCCCGAGGAGATGATCGTGCCGCCCGAACTGACGATCATCCCGAGGGCGGCCGTCAAGGCCTCGGCATCACCGGTCAGGGATTGGTACGTCCTCGATGTGGAGGTGAATCCGACCACCGCCCCCCGATCCCCCTCGATGAACTCGTCGATATAGGACTGCGTGGCCTGCACGCGCAGGTTCTCGGGATCGTTCCAGTACATCGAGCCGGATTCGTCGATGGCGAAGACGACGTCCATGGGGACCGGAACCAGCGTCTGCCCCGGCTTCACGCAGTATTGGGAGGGATCGACCTCGGTTGGGACGAAGGTCGGGTGGCCCTGCGGATACCAACTCGCCAGAACGTTGGCGGCAGTCGAGGTCCAGATGTCGATGCTGTTCAGGCCGGAAGGACAATTGATCCTGTGCGTGAACACGGCTTCCTCGCGGAGAACCCCCCTGCTGGGCCACCAGTAGCTGACCAGGAAGTGGTGGTCGAAGTACATGTACGAGGTGTAGCTTCCGTCGCCGCACTGGGCTTTCACCCCCGTGGAGGTGTACGCCCGATTCGCCAAATAATCGGCGTAATCGGCGGTCTTCTCCTCCGGCCACTCGGGGACAATCGTGACGGTGATGTCGCTCCAGGTTGATCCGTACGGCCTTGACGACTCGATGTTCCAGTGGACGGGGATCGGGTCGTGGTCCGTCCAGATCGGGATCTCGAGCGTGAAGTCGTTCTCGGAGTCGTCGGACGGATCGTCGCCGGGGTCCTCGGCGGTGAGAGGTTGGGCGTCGAGGTTTGCGGCGTCCACACTCGTAGGGGCGGCCGACGCGACCGTCGGCGTGAGGGTGATGGACAGGGCGACGCATAGCACAGGGGCCAGTATCCGTCTCGAAACCCATGCGCGCGGGCGACGATCGACCGTCGATGCCATATGCGGGCCCCAGCTCCTCCGTTGGGCAATGTGCATGGCAGTCTAAGACCAATTCGACTGTTTGTCATGGCGAATATTCGCGGGCGCAAAACCATATCAACCATTCCACCCAAGCGGCAAAAATGCGGATGAGTCGGCCGATACGCCGGGTTCTGTCCCACCGAAGTGGGGGCAGCCATCCATCTACGACGTGCGTTGCCGCACGCCTCCAGCGGCCTACCCGGATGCTCGGGCGGGCCGCCCTCGAACGCATCCTGTCTGGCCTTGCTCCGGGTGGGGTTTACCCAGCCGCCCCCGTCGCCGGGGACGCTGGTGAGCTCTTACCTCACCGTTTCACCCTTACCGCCCCGGTTGCCCGGGGAGGCGGTTTGCTTTCTGTTGCACTTGCCCGTGGGTCGCCCCAGGTGGTCGTTAGCCACCACCCTGCCCTGCGGAGCCCGGACGTTCCTCGGCGCCGGTTGCCCGACGACGCGGCCGCCTGGCCGACTCATCCGCCCTACAAGAGTACGCGGCGAGGCACCCCCGATCCAGTGGGATTCAATCCTCACCCCAGAGGGCGACGTGCTCCAACTCCTCCTCTCGGAGCACCTTCTCGACGGCGGCCATCTGCTCGTCGGACGCCTCC
Organism: uncultured Demequinaceae bacterium; assembly: GCA_964438525.1. Classification (GTDB taxonomy): domain Bacteria; phylum Actinomycetota; class Actinomycetes; order Actinomycetales; family Demequinaceae; genus JAFGBM01. Next base: position 7,293 of record CAYTLH010000055.1, read on the forward strand.
AGATCAAATGCGAACCGGACGGCCCGGGCCACATCCCCCCGGTAGTCGTGCCCGATCGACGTGAAGACGCCGGCCTTCATCGCCCCCCCGGCGTTCTTGGCGTCGACCGCGACCTGGAGGAACGTCGTCGGGCTCGACCACGTCGCCTCCCGGGGGATGGCCGCCGGGCGCCTATTCCCCAGCCACCACGGATGCTCCACCAGCAGGGACGGGCTGAACAGGGTGACGGCGTCGTCCTCGTGCGCGACCATCACGTACCGGACGGGGCTCGTGGCCCGGTCGATCCGATCGAGCGAATCGACGTTCGTCACCCGGAGCACCTCCCCCGGCTCGACATCCGGGTTCTTGGGATCCCGGGCCTCGAGCGCCCACCGGCTCGTCTGCGGGATCCCGAGCCACAGCGCCCGCTCGATGCCCGACTCCTTGAAACCCCGGGTTCCCGTGCCGATGAAGGGGTCCTGGCTGGTGTGGGCCCCGAGGCTTTCGCCGAACATCACCACCCTGGGGCGCTTGCTCGGCTCCCGTTCCTCGATCTTTTTCGCGAGCGCGGTCCACATGACCCGGTTCTGCTCGCGGCCGTCCGACACGCGATCGAGGGACAACCACGACGGCCGGGAGGAGTACTGGAGGCTCACCGTCGCGCAGTCGCCCCGGCTCAGGTACTCCCAGGCGGCGCTCGCGGCGTAGTTGATGAAGCCGCTTCCGGTCGGGGAACACAGGACGAGCAGCGACCGGTCGAGCGCCCCGGTCCGCTCGATCTCCTCGAACGCCAGCGCGACCCGCTCCTCTATCGTCGGCGCCGAATGGAGGCCGATGTACACGCGCACGGGGTTGCGGGAGGCCTCCCCCATGACGGAGGCGATCTTGGTTTTCGGGGTGACCGTGGAGAGGTGGCGCCGGACCTCCCTCGTGAGCGGATCCCAGGTGACGAGGCTCCCGGTGCCCCCGCTCACGCGTGGCGACTCCGGGGATCGGGACAACTCGGGATCGGGCTCCGACATCTCCTTCTCCGCCTGCCGGAAATACCGGAACCCCATCCCGTAGACGACCGCGCCGATGATGCCGAGGGACACGAGGTGCCCGGTGACGGCTCCCCTTCCCGGGTGCTTCGTGGCCCGAGATATCCCGGCCCCGATCCCCTTCGCGGCCGCCCTCTCGAGCGCGGCCAAACCGATGGCGCCGGCGGCGGTGAGCGCGCCGATCCCGATGGACTTCACCAGCGGGGGCGCGTCCACTCTCTCCGGGATTCCCTCCTCCAGGCGAAGGGCCTTCGATCGCAGATGCTGGACGGTCCCCGCGGCCCCGGCCCCGATGGAGACCATGACCGGGGCGCTCCTCACGAACGACGCTACCGACCGGAACTGGCCGGGCAGCTTGTCGAGGGAGGCCGCCGCCAGCCCCGCCACAGACGCCGCCATCATCCTCCGAGCCGCCGCCCGGGTGAATCCGCGCCTGATCGACTCCCCCGTGCGGTACGGGAGGGCGGCGTAGAGGGCCGACGAGAGCCCCAGGGTCGTGAGGTTGACGGCCATGGTCATCCGGGTCGTGCTCGCGGGGTCGGTCGAGGCTCCAGAGTGGCGGAGAAGCCCCCGGGCGGTCGCGCGGGACAACTCATGGCCGATGGTCGTCATGGAGTAATTCGTGGCGGCCGTCAGGCCGGTGATCAGACCCTGGTCGACGGAGGTTCGCGGCTGGAGGAGGGGGACGAGGCTTCTGGGAACCGACGCCGAAGCGGCGATGACGCCCGCGCGCTGGCTCGTGGACATCCTCTTCCGCCAGCCGCGCCGCATGACGGCAGGATATCCGGCCACAACCTCCGGGGGCGAGCCTTCGATTCGTCAGCGCCGGACGAGCCTCACTTGAGCTTGGTCAGCGTGTCCGTCTCGAGGTCGTAGACGTACCAGTACTCGGGGCCGTCGTCGCCGTCGCCGCCCAGGTTCGTCGCATACGTCCAGAACACGACGTACCGCCCCCCGTACACGCCATCGAGCTTGGAGAAACCGTTCGCCTCCACCCCGCCGGAGGTGTTGATCCGCTCGATCGCACCGGTGGCGAGGTCCGCGTAGAACACGTCGTAGTCGCCGTTCGTGTCGCCGGGGACGAGATCGCTCGCGTAGGACCAGAACACCACCCCGGTCCCGTTCCCCACCATCTCCGGATCCTGGGAGTCGTTGTTCGCCGGCTGCCCCGCAGCGTTCTTCGTGACCAGGGTGGTCGCGCCGGTCTCGCGGTCGTGCACGTAGACGTTGAGGAAAGCGTTCGTGAAGCCCGGGTCGAGGTTCGACGCCTTCGAATGGAAGGCGACGTACCTGCCGTCGAGGGACAGGCTCGGCCCGGCCGACAGGTAGTCCGCCGGCGTGCCGTCCGAGGCGACGCTCACCAACTCGACCTCACCCATGTCGGTGTCGAGCACGTACACGCCCCCCACGACGTTGTCCCCGCCGAACTCGCCGTTTTCGGCCGACGCGTAGGCGACGTATCGGCCGCCCGCGGAGACCGCCGGGTCGTAGGCGAAGTTCGCCTGGCTGTCCGGGTCGATGCTCGCCAACAGCAGCTCGCCCGAGAGGACCGTGTACAGGTACACCTGGGGGGTGGAGGCCACTCCGGGCACCAGCCCGACCGCGGAGGACCGGAAGACCACGCTGCTCCCGTCGGCCGAGATCGCGGGCGAGTCCGACCCCCAATCCCAATCCGTGACCAGTCCGTCGCTCACCTGGACGGCCGCGCCGCTGCTGACGTTCTTGAGGAAGATGTCCGTGACGCCATTCGTGTCCCCGGCCACCACGTCGGATGCGAACGACCGGAAGGCGACCTGGACCCCATCCCAGGCCACGTCCCCTTCGACGCCGAGCATGTTTCCGGGCGCACCCCCCGGCGTGTAGTCCACCTGCTCGACGTCCGCGATCGTCAGGCCCGGCCCGAAGGTGTACAGGAACACCCCCGTGGGGCCGTTGTGGTTGTTGAGGAGGGCGACGGGCGCGGGGGTGCCGAGGGCCGCGGCCGCCGGGTCGAGCTCGAAGCCCCCCGGGGCCGCGCTGGAGGACGCGGACGCCGACGGGGTCGCGGCGGACGACGCCGAGGGACTCGGGGTTGAGTCCGTCCCCTCTCCGCATCCCGCGAGGACGATGGCGGCGGCCGCGATCAGGGCCGACATGGAACGGAATCGAGTCATGGCGAATCCTCCTCCGTGGTCTCGCACGGACCCTGGAGGTCCGTTCGTTCGGCCAGCACGAATCTGACCTTCCTGCCCTTGAGGAGGATGTTCGACTCGGAGACGAACTCCTCCGCCGGCGTCCCCCACAACGGAATCCGGCAAACCTTCCCCTCCGCGCTCAGGGAGACCCTGGGCTCGGCGTGGCTCATGAACTGGGGAGGCTCGGGGGTCACGGTGATGGACGGCCCGATCGCGTATTCCTGAGGGATCCGGAGGATCCTCTCCTGGAGGGACCGGGGCCGCTCGATCGACCCGGTCGGCATGCACCTGAGCAGCACCCGCTTGTTCACCAGAACGTTGAGGATGGCGAGCAGCCACAGAATCACGGCGACCACGCCGATGACGAACACCGGGACGCGAATCCAGAACCACTTGGCGCCCCCCGTCCACGGAGTCCCGGGCACCCCGGACAGCCACAGGGCCAGTGCGGGCACGACCGTCCGACCCACGAGCCTGGATCCGAAGGCCCTCCACGGTTCCCGCAGGAGCACCACCGGCGACATCCATACGGTCGACATTCCGCCTCCTTCCGTTCCTTCCGTCAACAATCAGCTGGTAACAGTCTCCCCCATACAGAGCAGGTGGCGCTCGGCAATCTCACCCTCCTGGTTCACGCGGAATTCCAGTATGGTCGTCGAAGCCGGCCGAGGCCAGATGGCCCCCCACGAACGAAGATCCATCCCCATCGACAACGCCACGATGGATTTGATCGCTACGGCGTGGGACGCCAGCGCGTATACCCGATGGTCGTCATCCCCGGCCAGGCACCTCTCGGCGTGGTCTCGGGCGAGGTCTCGGACCAATTCGTCGAGCCGCCGCCCCACCTCCGGGATCGACTCTCCCTCTGGGGCGGGGATCTCGCCGAACCTCCACCGGTGGATGTCGTCACCGAAGCGTTCGGCGATCTCGTGCCCCGTCAGACCCTCCCACGACCCGAAGTCGATCTCCTTGAGCCTCTCGTCCGTCTCCACCTCGATCCCGAGCCTGAGCCCGATCGCCCGGGCGGTCTCCTGGGTCCGCACCATGGGCGAGGCGATGACCCGGGACACCCGGGGCAGGTGCCGCCAGCGGTCCCGCCCGATGCGGTAGATGCCGTCGGCGGCGGCGTTGGCCTGGGCCCGCCCCTCGTCGCTGAGTTTGGGGCCCGGCTTGGAGGAGCCGGACAGGAGGTGGGTCAGGGTCGCCTCGGTGACCCCATGGCGGACGAAGGCGAGGGTGAGGGGGCTGACGAGCCCCGGGTGGGTGAGGCTGAACAGGGATCGGCGGCGGGGGCCGGATTCGTGGGGGGTGATCTCCTCGCCGAGGTCCGACGCGTCGGGTTCGGGGGCCGCGGGGAGAGGAACGCTAGAGGGGGGCATGGCCGCCGATCCCCCGTCGGATCGACGGGGCCCTCGTGTCCATGGCCTCGTTCGCCAGTGCGTCGGCGGCGGAGTTCTCGGAGCGGGGCGCCCATCCGTAGGTCACGTCCGCGCCTCGGGCCAACTCCAGCGCCTCCGCGTGGAGGGCCTTCATGTCCGGATGCCGGACCTTCCACTCCCCCCGCATCTGGCGGACCAGCAATTGGGAATCGAGCCGGACCTCGAACCTGGCCCGGGGATCGACCTCCCGGGCCGCCCGAAGCCCCTCGATGAGGCCCCGGTACTCGGCCACGTTGTTCGTGGCCACCCCCAGGAAGCCCGCGCGTTCGGCCACAACCTCCCCCGTCTCGCCGTCGCGCACGAGGGCCCCGTATCCCGCGGGTCCGGGATTGCCCCGGGACCCCCCGTCGGCCTCCACGACCAGGACCCGCATCAGCCCTCCCGGACGAGGATGCGCCCGCACTCCTCGCACCGCAGGATCGTGTCCTCGGGCATGGTGGCGATGGAGGAGAGGGTGGCGCTGTCGATGCTGACGTGGCAGCCGGAGCATTGGCCGTTCGCGAGCGCGGCCGCCCCGATCCCACCATGGGAGGCCCGGATCTTCTCGTATAGGGCGAAGAGTCCGGGGTCGATGCCGTCGGCGATGGGCCCGCGTTCGGACTCGAGCCGGGCCGTCTTCTGGTCGATCTCGGCGAAAGCGGCGTCCCGTTCGGCGGCGAGATCCTCAAGCGACGCGCGAACCTCATCGACGTTGCGTTGCGCCGCCGCCAGGGAGGCCTCGGCGGCCTCGAGGCGTTCCATGACCTCCAGCTCCTGGTCCTCCAGGTCGGATTTGCGCTTGGTCAGGCTCTCGATCTCCGCCTGGAGGGCCTGGAGGTCCTTCGGCGTCCCCTGGCCGGACTGGAGCCGCGCGGCATCCCGTTCGAGGCGGTCGCGCACGGACTGGACGTCGTCCTCCGCCTTCGTTACCTCCCGTTTGAGGTCGGACACCTCGGTCGTCGCGGCCACGACGGCCTCCCCCGTTCCCGCCTCCTTCGCCTCGAGGTCGGCGATGGCGGCAAGGCTCGGATGGTGGGCGCGCTGGTGGGCGGCGAGCTGCGCCTCGGAGTCGAGGGCCTGGAGTTCGAGCAATCGCCGCTGGTCGGCGGACGGGGCGGTGGGCACGGGCTTCTCCTTAACTGTCGAGCCCGCCGAGGCGGGCCGTCCAGGGGTCGGTGCGGATGGCGCTGACGATGGCCTCGACGGGAGCCGCGGCCGCGAGGTCGTCCGCCGCCGATCGCAGCCAGACCCCTTCGGAGGCGTAATGGCTGAGGTCGACGAGGGCGGGCCTCCCGTCCCCGAGCAACGCCCTCTCCCTGGCCTCGAGGGCCGGGTGGTGCCTCAGGTCGGCCGTGACGTAGACGTCGGCGTCGGCCTCCCGCACGGCGTCGAAGAACTTGTCCCCCGACCCGGCCAGGACGGCGACCTTCCTGACCTTGAGGTCGAGGTCTCCGGCCACCCTGACCCCTTGGGCCGTCGATGGGACGGCGTCGGCCACCCCCTGGGCGAAGTCCCCGAGCGGGAGGGCCTTGGGCAGGAGCCCGACCCGGCCGATCCCGAGGGTGGGTTCCTCCGGGTGGGGAATGAGCGGCGTGGTCTCCTCGAGCCCGACGGCCCGCGCCAGAGCCTCCGCCACTCCCCCGAGGACGGCGTCCGCGTTGGTGTGGGCCGTGTATAGGGCGACGCCGGCCCCGATGAGGCGGTGGACGACGGCCCCCTTCGTGGTGTCGGCGACGACGGAGTGCACGCCCCTGAGCAGGAGAGGATGGACGGAGACGAGCAACTGGGCCCCCGACGCGATCGCCTCGTCGGCGACGGCCAGGATGGGGTCGACGGCGAAGAGGACCTTCGTGACGGCGGCCTTGGGGTCTCCGACGGACAGGCCGACGCGGTCCCAGTCCTCGGCCAGGTGGGGCGGATAGCGGCGGTCGAGGATCTCGACGATCTCCCGCAGCTCCATGCGCCCAGGCTACCGGGTGATATCGCATCGGGTAGCCGGGGAGCCTAGGGTGGGGGCATGAGCCGGTGGCGTCTCGCCTTGCCGATCCTGGTCGCCCTGGGGGCCCTGCCCCTCGCGGGGTGCGGCTCCTCGGCCGTGGATTGCGACGACTACCTGGGTGCCGTGGCCCCTCCCGTTTCCACCGAGGACCCCTCCTTCGGCTACCGGTCGGTCGAGTACTTCGAGGGGATCGCCTTCGGGGCCGAGTATGGCGGCGGCCCGCGGGTGATCCACCGCTGGACCGACGATATCGCCATCGCCGTCCACGGCGACCCGAACGACGACGACCTCGCCAATCTGTGCCGAGTCCTGTACGACATCGACGCCCTCGTCGACACCGTCGAGGTCTCGATCGTCGGATCGGGCCAGAACGTCGACCTGTACTACGCGCCCCAATCCCAATTCCGGGGCATCGAACCCAATTACGTCCCGGGGAACCTGGGGTTCTTCTACACCTGGTGGGACGCGACGGGACGCCTGACCAAGGCGAGGGTCCTGATCGCGACCGACGACGTGACCCAGGCGGAGCGGAATCACCTGGTCCGCGAGGAGGTCACCCAGATCCTGGGCCTCATGAAGGACTCGTACGCCTACCCGGACAGCGTTTT
>CAYTLH010000056.1:0-4099 GCA_964438525.1 uncultured Demequinaceae bacterium
TGCACGTTAGTTGATGCTAAGGTACTATATGGCGTAAAAGGAACTTCTGTTGCTGTTTGATCGTCAGTACCGCCGCCCTCACCCTCATCAAGCATTTCTTGTATTGCTGCTTGGACAGTCTCTGAAGCAACAGTTCCATAAGGCGTAAAAGGAACTTCGGCTGCTGTCTGATCATCAGTACCACCACCTCCACCACCCCCGTCATCATATCCATAACCAGTTAAAACCAAGTATACATCTTGCGAGTGACTGTAAGACCCCGACCAATAAATAGAAAAAGCTTTATCACTATCAACAGGTATTTTAACTGAGTTAGAAATAGTGTAAATTGCGTTATAACCCGCTGTGTTTGGATAAGTAACCTCCCTCAATATGAGATTAGTTACGCCCGCCCCTTGTTCGCCTGAAGCTTCTCTTACAGCAACAAGCAAGCTTTCTGCTGACGTAGTACCCCCGGATCGCTCTTCAGCATCAGCTACAACTTTAATCTCTATCCAATCAACATCATCAGGAACGTCATCAAGTACAGCCCATGTGTTATCCGGGCTTCCTTTATCGGTCGGCCCGATTGATTCCCATGTACTTTGGGTAACCCCTGCATCAACATCATAAAGAGTGTCAGATATATTCGGGTTGTAATTTGCGTTATTTACAAATACATTTGAACTGCCACCAGCAGAAATAGCCGTATCGAAATCTTTAAGTACAGCCTGAACGTTCGCTCCAGTACTGTTTGTGAAATCATCATATACTCCAATTATATATGCACCAGAATCATCAGCAGCGGTTGTCTCTTCAAGAGAGGTAGTCCCGGAATAAACTGAGGTTGTAGGCACTGTGTCAGCATCAAAGGTTAAGTCGGTTGACGTGACATCCGTAAAATCTATCGAATCATCATCAATGGTATCATCTTGGATGTTCTCGCCATTTAGAGCAGTCAGAGCAGTCCCAACCCCAGAAGCTATAGTTCCCAAAGCAGGTGCTACAAGCACTGGGTTTGTATTGAACACAAGCAAGTTGGTTCCGGTTTCATCACTTATTACATCCTCAAAATTAGACGAAGAAGGAGTCCCTAAAAACGTAGCGACATTATCCCCTAATGCGTCAAGCACTCCAAGTTCTGCTTCACTTAACGTTGTAGATCCTATTATAAAAGAACCTGATGTAGTTAAGTTGCCTGTAATTTCGACATCCCCATCTATACCTAACGTATCAGTTGTTATTGAAGTTAGTGCAGTCATAGAGGTAATATCATCATTCGCTCCAGGGATGGCAAAGTCAATTCCAGCCTCAAGATTCGTAATACTTTTGAAATTTGCCTCATTTGTAGCGGCTAAAAAATCAGAAGCATAAGCCCCCAAATTCGCTACACTTTCAAGTTCAGCTGGTGTATCTATATCAGCTTCTTTTATAATAGTGGCATCTGCTATTTCCTTTTCATCATCAAGTTCTTCTATAGCTGACTGAACTTCTCCCCCAGCAATATTTCCATATGGAGTAAAGACAACCTCAGCAGCAATCTGGTCATCTGTACCGCCAATAGTTTCTATTTTATCTCTAACAGCATTTTTAGACGGAGCTGTAGTAGTAACTCCATCCCAAGTTCCTTCATTATACGCTGTATCGGATATACTGGCACTCTCTGGAGTTTGTGGTGCAGTAGGGGGAGCAGCATATGAGACTGCCACCAGTGGCAATCCAAATAATAGTAGTAAATATATAATTAATTTTTTCATAACCACCCCTAATCTACAAATACAAATATAAGAGTTATATGTGCTGTGTCTGTGCCTTGGTTAATAATATCAAAAGTTAAAGCACCTCTAACGGGCCAATAATAATTAACATGTGCGGTAGTGCCTGTGATATACATAGCAGGTAAACAAGACTTAGGTAAAGTTGCATGTATAAGATTCAATCCGTTATACGCAGTAGTACCACCATCTGGTGAACCAAGATAATATATACCATTCTCGTCATAAACTACAAGATCAGCAGCGCCAGGGGGAGTACCACCCGGAGTAGGAAAGGCGTCTACTTGTAAAAAATACTTACCTTTTAATTTTTTGATAAGATCTTCACTAAATGTCGTGGCTGTAATACTACCATCTGCTGCTGTAGTTATAGTGTACTGTACTTCATAAATCCCATCACCACTTTGTTGAAGTGGCCCTTCTACTACAGACTCAACTGCCCAACATGGGACTGCCACCAGTAGCAATCCAATTAACAATCCTAATAATTTCTTCTTCATTCTTCCCACCTCCCTTTATTCTGTAAACACAAAGTCAAGCGTTATATTAGCATTTGGTGTTGCTTGATTTAATATATCGTAATACAATGCACCTCTAATTGGCCAATAATGGTTAATAACAGAGTTCATATCTGGTACGCATGATTTAGGTATAGTCGGATGTATAAGATTCACTCCATTTCCTACTATATAATATACTCCATTCTCATCGTATACCACAAGGTCAGCAGCATCAGGAGCAGTACCACCAGGTGTAGCAAAAGCATCTACTTGTAAGAGATACTTACCTTTATTATCAGGTAGTAACATAGCTGGTATAGAACCATCAGAAGCTGTTTGTATATTATAAGTTACTTCATATATACCTTTACCACTTCTTTGAAGTGGCCCTACAGATATATTATAGTCAGTAGATAAAGGTGTATACTGAACAACCAGATTGTGGTTTGAACCATCCACTTTTAAATTATGATTTGACCCATCAACAGAAAAATAATAAGATGATGCAAATATCTGATTACTTAGGAACAAAAAAAATAATAGTATGAGTACAAATTTTTTCACTGTTTGTTCCTTCCCTAATTGTTTTGTTTTATTTACTTTTAGCTATATCTAATTTTGATAATCAAAAATCCTATTGCCAACCTTATCAGCCATCCGCTGATCTGTCCTGCATATGTTGATAGTATTATTTCCATTTTTTAACTTGCCTATCCCCGGCACAGACGAACGGAATACTTACTCATCTGCTTAGTGCCGAAATAAATATTCCCGTTGTCAAAGACCACGCGTAAAGCATACGTAATGCTGCCAGGACGCGTAGACGCTACCCAATAATAGGATGACGGTGTAGACGGAAAAACTGTGGTATTGATACATGGATTAAATTCCCCTAAATCCACGATAGTGGGCAACTCCAGATAATTCGGAATCCGCCAATCTGTATATCCTCCCAGGCTGTTAGCATTAGCTTGAGCAAGAAAATCCCAGATCAGATCGTCCACCGTAGTCACCACAACTGTATCTCCAGCAATTTCTTCGACAACCCCCTCCACCGTGGTGATATCGTTGGCGTCAATAGCTGATACCGTATATGTTCCGTCATTGGAGTCTGTACCAGAGATTGTAAATACTCGTCCTGCGCATAACGCACCTGTATCAAAATCCCCCCCGGCACTGTGTATTTTTCCTGTAGCGTTGACAAAGGAGATATCGGTTTTTGTGATGGTCCATGCTTCCCAGAATAGTTGACCATTGGCCGCCGGTCCGATATCCGCAGTGGGCACATACCGCGCCCACATAAGTCCAGTTCGATTGTCTATAACACAGTTATTACTTAGCGCATGAGTCTTTCCATTAATAGTAATATTTGTAGTGCCAGAATACTGCCCAGTTGTATAGACAGTATATGACCGTGCAACTCCCAGTTCCAGATCCCCGTCGTCTCCCGTGGCATAGCTGTCGGTCTGGCCTGTTTTTAATGGCCTTGAAGGATTGGGAAGATATGTCGAAAAAGACGGATAAGCAATCAAAACTATTAACAACATAATTATTCCAAGATATAATTTCCTCATTTGGGTACCTCCATTTCACCTATACTAATATTTGAAACAGTCGGTTCGTGACCATCTGTATAATGCTTAATTTTTTTGTTGCTCGTCAAAGCATCTTTTGTATCAAGCACTTTCTGGTTAATCTCATTGACTTCACCTGTCCCGTAATAGGTGTATTCCTCAACCCGCTTTGAGGTCTGCTTTGCATCTTCTCCGTAGCAAGTTTCTGTCCACTTAATAACTCTACCATCTTTGTCTTTCTTGACTGTGATAGTACAGTCATCAGTCCATA
>CAYTLH010000057.1:0-6909 GCA_964438525.1 uncultured Demequinaceae bacterium
AATTCTCTGAATCTAGGAACTTCCCAGGAACATCTTCCTGAACCTGGATCTGGCGCCCATTCTTCTTTATGTTTCCAGATTTCCCTTCCTGTTGCAATATCAAAACACCAGATATATCCGAAACTAGTCATAACATATACTTTACTTTTATCCTCGGAAATTTTAACAACCATATTTCCTCTAACTTCAAGAGGTTGTTTCCATTTTATATTACCACTCCAATCTAAAAAATAAATAAATTGTTCCCATGCCAATCCTTTTGAAGATGCTCCGTATACTTTGTCAAAAATTACCGCAAAGCCCACCTCATCCAATGCGGCTATTTCTTCATTTGTCCCTATAATGCTGTATTCGGAAAAATCAAAATGCCCCAATATTTTTCCATTGCTTTTAACCAAATAGAAGTAAGTTGGTTCTGTTCCAGTTCCTGCAAAAGCCATAATAATAAATTTCCCTTCGGGAGAAAACTTTGCAAAGGATGCTGCTGCCGTCTTTTCATGAGGATTTTCGATTTCTTTTATTAAACGACCGTTTTTATCGTATAAATAAAAAGACCCTCCTGTTTTATAAGGTATTTGCCAGTCTAAATTAGCGGCTATCATAAGCCCTTCGTCTGAAACTGCAATCGGTGACGGACCTTTCATTTCAAAAACCTCTACACCTCTTGCATCGTACAATACACCACCCGAATAATCAGGATCATATTCCGCCGGCATTTTGCTCACGAGTATGTATCTGTTTGAGGTAGATGTATATATGTAATCATTGTGTCCAAGTGATATCGTCTTTAAATTTCGACTATTACTATTATAGAATTTAAGTTCTTTAACATAATAAGAACTGTTTTTTGTATTTGGAGCATAGTAATCTACATCTGTGCCTTTTTTCGAGACTTTTATAATCTTAGGATACTCTACCTTCAACATATCTTTTGTTTCTAATTGATTTAAATATGTGCTTTGCCATCCCATTAATCTTGCGCTGGAAAGCGATATGGTCGCCGTATCGTAAATAGCATCAACTATTACTTCGTCAAGATTTTTCTCATAAACAGTATTCAGTTCTATTTTTGGAGAATCTTCCTGCGCTAAAATTGGTAACCTTGCTAAAAGTGTAACAATAGCTAGAACGATTAAAATAAATTTTCTTGACATACTAAACCTCCCTATCTATTGGGGTCAGGTCTTGTTTTTTGAATTTTTAATTTTTTAAACATTGTTATTTATCCACCTTTTTCTCCGGCCATTCAGAAGGGTTGAAATTATAAACCAATTCCTTAGCTGCATTTTCATTTGTAATTTCACTAAGTTTACTTATTTTTTCATTCATATCAAGTATATTAGATTTGAGAATTTTCAAAATTTTCCAGAGATCGTACTCGCTGTGGAAACCACTGTCCTCACAAGTGTAAATTATTACAGTATGATTTCTCAAAACTCTTTCTGTCAACATCTTCATATTATTAACATATTCTTTCATCATGTTGATATCGCGAACCTTGCGAGGTCTAAAACCGGATGTTGAATCACTCCCATGCAACTTCAATATAATGTCGACAGGAGAGTCGTATCCGGCAACGGCATACTCGATATCTATATAGCAATCGTCTCTACCGAAAAGAGTTGTATCTAAAATAAAAGCGAGAGTATCTTCTTCAGCTATCTTAAAAACCGAATCGATCGCTTTATCTCGCCCCATTTCTTGCTCTACTGCTTTATACACTCTTCTGATTTTCTCAAATAAAGAATCCTGTTTGTCAAAATAAGGTTTAGCCAATCTATTGGTTTCACGATACATTTCCTCTATCATTATTTTTTCTCTCTTTTTTCTCTCGATTTCGAATTTCGAAGGCAACGCCGGATAGATACGAACTCCGTTTAAAAACAACAATGCATCTTCCATAATTTCAAACTTATAAGGCGGCTTAATATAATGACCATAAGCGATAACATGGCCAGTTGATATTCCTGATTGCGGAGTAACCTGGCTTATTTCAGTTTTATACAAATCCGGCTCTTCTTCAGGCTTAATCAAAGGCTCATCTGCGAAAAGGGAAAAGAACCTAACTAATAAAACGATTAACAATAATTTGCGCATAATACTCATAGTATAAAAAATAAAAAATCATTCTGATAAGTCAAGGGGCTTCGCTTCTAACGAATTCCGGAAATTAAAAAACAAAATCAGAGCTTCTATACTTTTTTATTTAATCCCAAGTAATGCTACCATCCTTGTTTTTAGGAAACTTCTCATCTATTATTTCGTATAGTTTGGTATCCCCCTTCATTACTTTAGTTGCCATTACCCACTTTCCACCAATACGTTTTAATCGGATTCGTTGAACAACAAAACCGTTACGTGAGGAAATAAAAACATTAAAATTCTTTTCATTCTCATAACCAAGGTTTATTTCTCTTAAAACCATGCTTGATCCAGGGGATATATTCCCTACACTAATATTAATATCATTTCTCATAATATTATTGAATGTTAACTCTTTATCTTTTACAATTTTCTCAAATTTTTCTAAATCTACGATCCTGAAACTAACGTCATATAAGGGATATTCTCCCATATGACAAGCAAACATTCGAGCACTATTAGTAACAGAATTAATAGAACTCAACGATAAACAACAGTAACTATCTCCTCCTGTTATGGTAGATAATATATAATCGTTTAATTTTTTAATTTCCTCATCTTTAGCTTGAACTTTCATTTCGAAACTTCTTGACTGTCCTGCTTCCCAAAATGCGCCGATGGCTACAATTAATGCACCAAAAAATACTAATTCTTTAGAGCGTTTCGTTTTCAAAAAAACACCAATAGCTGCGACAATTGCTCCAATAAATGAAATTGCACTCGGATTAAACAAATAAGCTTTAATAGTTATCATAGTTGATTCTCCTTTTCTGTTTTTTTCTGGTTTTTCGGTTATTTTTTGAATCTAAATTTATCTCACTCATACAAAAAATATCTTTATACTCATAGTATGAAATTTAAAAAATCATTCTCATAAGTCAAGGGGCGCAATGGAAATAGATTCTCTGAATCTAAGTTAAGTCGTCAAATGGTTTAGTGGTTAAGTAGGAAAAACAAACAAAAATCGATAACGGGAAAATTCTATTGACAATTTGTTTGAACCCTTTTATTATTTTAAAGGTTAAAAAGAATGAAAAAAACTTCAGTTGGTTTAATATTTATAATAAGCATTGTTTCTAGCACATTTTGTTCTAAATCTTTTGACAAAGATAGTCCTGTTGTAAAAAAATATGCATTTCCAGACGAAACGAAATTAGTAAAGACTGATGGTTATGACCGATTGGCGTTTTCGCCATTTTGCAATGACGTAATTTGGTTGATGGATGCAAATAAAGAGACTTATGAATTTGATATAGAATCTGGAAAATTCAAAAGTTTGAAGCCCTTTCTAGAAGAATTTTCATCAGGTTCTAAATTTGTAAAGGACAGTATAGATGATAATGTTGTTTGGATATATAGTTTTCACAAAGGAATTGTAAAGTATGATAAATCGACAGGGACTAAGACAGTATTCTCTATTAGAAAGTTTTTTAATGGTAATGAGATTAATAAAGTTGTCCCCGTAGAAGATATGGTCTGGATTTGTACTACAGGTGGCTTGTTTTATTTTCTCAGAGAGAGTGGGGATATATTAGAAATAAAGCAATTCAAAGGTATATGGATTAATAGTTTTTATGCTGAAAAAACCCAACTATGGATTAATGATGATATGTTATACTCTATAGAAAAAGAAAAAGCGTTTCAATCGTCTGACGAAAACTGGCCTTTACCAGGGATGAGGTTTTTAAAGGTGGTTAACGGCTATAAAATATTTGCCAAAAATAGAGACCGTATTATCCATGACAGTTTACTAGTAGTAAAAGATAATAACGAAATCATTGGATCCATAAAAAAAGTGCCATTAAACGCTGTAACTTTAGATAACGACAAAAATTTGTGGTTCTTTGGTAAGGGAGTTGTAAAATTCAGTACGAGAGAAAGGAAAATTTTCGATCGGAGAAAAACCCACTTTACAGGCTTGAAGGTTAAGGATTGTGGTAACTATATGTGTTTTATTGGTTATGGAGTATTTGCAAGATTTAATAAAGTATCACGGGAAATAGAAAAATTTGAATATGATGGATCTTGCAAAGATTATATTGTGGATAATAATTGTTTCTGGATATTGTTTAAAGATGGTATTGTAAGGCTAAAAAAAACAAGAAACGATGCATTTTTCAAAACTAAATCAAATATTAGAAAAGCACGAATAGGGACCTTATTCAATGAGGAAGATATAATCGAAAGGATAAAAAAAGCTAATGAAATGATTTTATCTTTTCAGAAAGAGAAACGTTCTAAATGGGTAAATAAAAATGGGTACACCCTTAAATGCGCTTTTCGTACCTATAAACCTAAAGATATCAAACGAATTCAGGCCTTTTTAAATGAAGAGAAGAAACCTCTAGAGAAGGAGGTTGGGTATTATATTCTAGCAACCAGCTCTCTTACGTTAGGTTACCCAAGTTTATCACTACAATATTATGATAAATTCAGAACCGAATTCCCTAATAGTAAGTTTCTGGATTTCATAACGGAAGAAGATATTAAGAGAATTAAAGCTACAGACAGCACTATGCAAGAAATAAAGAGTAAGAATTTATCGAAAGATGAAGAATTATGGGAATTGGGTAATCTGTTTTTTGAGGCTTCAAAAGTGAGTTGGAATCGTGGTGAGGTTTTACCCAATACTGATTATCCTTTTAGTTTATTTGATGAATTGATAGAAAAATATCCTTCTAGCAACTGGGCTGACAATGCTGAGATGAAAATGCTTTTGTATTTTGAAGGTGGAATCCATGAGGGTGGCAATATAACACTATCTTGCATTGATAAATATAAAAGCTTTATTGAAAAATATCCGAATAGCGAATTGCTCCCCGTTGCCAAACTGGAGATAGGAGACCATTACTTTGATTTTGTATGGGGAAGTATTTATGAGCATTATAAAAGGATGGAACTTTCTGAAATAAAGGAATACGTAAATAAAGCTAAATTTTGGTATGAGGATATTATATCTAATTATCCGGGTAACGAATACTCTGAAAAAGCAAAATCCAAATTGAAGGAGATTGAAGATTTTTTAGAGGAATCTTCATGGTCTTTACAATTAACTATGAAAGATACTTCCTTTTTAATAGACGATATAATCGCAATAGATTTAGAACTCCAAAATTTGGGAAAAAGAGATAAAACTATAAAGGTTCGTAAAGATTTACCGAATTTCGTTGTATCAGTATATAGTCTGGGATCCAATAAAAGGCCTAAAGGTGGAGCTAGAGTTCCTTTTATTAAGGATTTCTCAATTGATATGGAGGAAAAGCAACTTATAAATAAATTAATTTCTGCTCATGGTGGAAGCTATTCGGAAAAACAAAATATACAAAAATTAATATTTAATGATGATGGGCCATTCAATGCATGGGGTTTTGGCAAATACAAATTGAACAAGCCTGGCTGGTACAAAATAGTAGCTCGTTTCAAAAACCCTGAAAACCATAATGATATAATTTCAAACGAAACTTTCTTTTTGATTAAACAATCCAATAAGATATCCCCAAGGACAGAACTCGATCAATAAATGTACTAAAGAGAACAGCCCTTCTTTTTTAAACTCCAACAAATCTTCCCCACATATACCCAAAAACCCAAACCTCCGAACAGTTAAACAAGAACGTATACTCATAGTATATCCTATTGGGGTCAGGTCTTGTTTTTTGAATTCTTTAGATTCTTCGAATCAGTTGAATCGTTGAGTCGTTAAATGGTTGAATGGGAAAAACAAAATGAGAGCGGTAGGTGGTTAAATAAAAAAAATGTTTAGTTTGTTGTTAACACAACTTTTTCTAAATCTTTAGACTTAATATTGTATTTAAAAAGTTTATTATCCGATATTACCCATACAAGATTTCCGTCTATTTTAAAATTTTTTATCTTACTTAATGGGATTTCAAACTCAGACCAAATTTTACTTACAGTGTCAAATTTGTATAAAATATGTGAATATTCCACATATACAAAACAAATAAATTTTTCTTGGACCGTTAAGTATCTAAACTCATGATATGGAAAATAACGCGGAGCAGGATATTTTTCTTTCCAGTTTCCAGCAGACTCATCAAATTTAAATAATCCTTCTTGAAACATACCGTATAAGTTTTTATCAACTTTAACAAAATCTGTTTGACGTTTAGAAAGAGAAAATTTGGAAAACTTACTTGAAGCCTTATCATATCTAGTCATTTTCCTTCCTCCCATAAACCACGTGTAATTATCAGTACTAAAGCTCTTTTCGCTTAAAAGTCTTGGATATAATTCCCAGGATTCATTTCCTTTATCGAATCTATAAGTCCCTGCTGATCCTCCGAATACATCTCTGGTGTCAAACCACAAAAATCTTTCATCATTTGCTTTAAATATAAGAGAATAGTTATCTGCTTGACTATATATGTCCCAAGTATTATTTGTTTTATTATAGCCTGCTAGCTGTGAGCCTCCATAAAACCAAACATATTTTCCATCAATAATAATATTATAATTATAATTTCCGGAAACCTTTAGAGAATCTATCTTGAATTCTTGCGTTACTTCATCCATCTCATTATTTTTTATAACACTAGCATTTCTATCATAAAGTTTTACCATCCAAATGTTTTGACCATCATATGCGATATCTCCCGAGAAATCAAATTTTCTTGTCTCGTTTGTTGTTTTATTTATCCTATTTATTGATTTTCCTTTATTTACCCAAACATATTTTTTTGTAAAAACAATATTTTCAATAATTCCGGGAGATAAACCGTTTTTCGTTGTAAATTTAAAAGACTC
>CAYTLH010000058.1:0-9398 GCA_964438525.1 uncultured Demequinaceae bacterium
ACGTCGTTCTCGCTCGTCGACTTCAGGACGGCGACAAGGGAGGAGCCATCCGCCGGGCGCTCGCCGCCTTCCCCATTCCCGCCATCGCCACCCGCATCCGCGAGAAGTACTTCCTGCCGAACGGCCGCAAGGCCGGGACGGGATACTCAACCGTGCCGCGTCTTTCCCTCACTCCGCGTCGCCTCGCCCAAGAGCTTCTCATGGTGGGCAATTTCGTGGAGGTCTGGCTCGCCAAGGAGGGACATGACGGCGAGGTGGGCGTGAACTATCTGGAGAAGATCCAGATGGCGACCCCTGCGGCGGCCTACGGGGCCATGCTCGCCGGGGTGGATTACGTGCTCATGGGTGCGGGAATCCCGAGGTACATGCCGGCCCTGCTCGATGATCTCGCCGAGCATCGCCGAGTCGCCTATCCCGTGGATGTGATCGGCGCGGAACCGGGCACCGTCACCGCAGACCTGGACCCGGTCCAGCTGCTCGGCACCACCGTCGCACGCCCCAAACGTCCGGCCTTTCTTGCTGTCATTTCGGCGCATATCCTCGCCACCCACTTGACCAAGAACGAACACACGCGTCCGGACGGATTCGTCATCGAAGGTCCGCGTGCGGGGGGCCACAACGCACCACCACGCGGCAAACTCGTCCTAGACGAGTCCGGCCAACCCGTGTTCGGGCCGCGCGACGACGCCGACGTCGCCCAGGTCGCCGCGTGCGGGCTGCCCTATTGGATCGCCGGCGCCGTCGGCACACCCGAGGGTCTTCTCGCCGCCGAGGCGAAAGGAGCCCAAGGCGTTCAGGCGGGAACCCTATTCGCGCTGAGCCAGGAGTCCGGCCTCGACCAGGCTTTGCGGGAGCGCGCGATGGCCGGGGTCCGAGACGGAACGCTCACCGCCACGACGATGCCGCGCGTGTCTCCCACGGGTTTTCCCTTCAAGGTCGCCCAGATCCCGGGGACGCTTCTGGATGAGGCGGCGATTGCGCGCCGCCCCCGGCGATGCGACATGAGCATCCTGAGAACTCCATTCGTGGGCCCCGACGGCGATATCGAGTACCGCTGTCCCGCCGAGCCTGTCGAGGACTTCGTTCGCAAGGGCGGCTCCATCGAAGAGACCGTGGGCCGCGCGTGTCTCTGCAACGCGCTTTTCGCGAACGTCGGCCTGGGGCAGACCCAACGCGACGGATACCGGGAGGAGCCGCTCGTGACGCTCGGGGAGGATTTCGAGGGACCCCGCCGCCTCGCCGAAATGCTCCCACGAGGCTGGTCGGCGCGCCAGGCCCTCGATTGGCTCCTGGGCAAGCTGCCCACACCGGAGCCTTCGCCTGCGTGACGGGCGCGTCCTACTCGCGGCCATCCTCCAGTGGGATAAGCATCGTCCGGAACGGGCCTCGGGAATCGTGGAGATCCCAGATGCGCTCGGCGACATCGTCGACGCCGTTCTCGAGCGGCAGTTTCGGAATGCTCCCGGGAATCACGAGTTGAGAGACACGGATGCCCTCGTCTTCAAGGGCGTCGTGCAGCATTTCGCCATACGCGCTCTCCGCCGGAAACGCGATCGACGTGCCTGCGAAACCATGACGCGCCTTCACCGAGGTTCCGCCATTGATCAGGATGATGCTGCCACCGCCGGCCTCGCGCATCCCAGGAAGCACGGCGCGCACCGCATGGATGAGCCCGAGCACGGAGAATCGCAGCGCCTCGAGCGCCATCTCCGGTGTGGTGTCGAGTACCGGCTTGAGGTAGTCGCGCGACGGCAGCGGACTGTACTGCAACGAGACGATCGGCCCCAGGTCGGCCGCGGCGCGTTCGAGGGCTTCCTCGAGCTCCGTGGGCTTCAGGACATCGGCGGCGTAGGCGCGTGCGGTCAAGCCCCCGGCCTGAAGTTCGACGGCCAGGGTGTCGAGCTTCGTCTGATTCCGAGAGACGAGTGCGATAGAAAAACCTTCACGGCCAAACCTTCGTGCCACGGCCGCTCCAAGGCCGGGTCCGGCCCCGATGATCGCTATGACGGGCATGACCATCCCCTTTCAGTCGGGCTGACAGGATTTGAACCTGCGACCCCTTGACCCCCAGTCAAGTGCGCTACCAAACTGCGCCACAGCCCGTGACGGCATCGGCCATCCTACCGGAACGGTACCAAGGTGCGGACCTCCGCCTCAGCGACGTTTCCGCCTCTCCTTGACCCTCACGACGATGTCGATCGGGCTTCCCTCGAACCCGAAGGCCTCCCTCAGCCGCCGCTCGATGAAGCGCCGATACTGGGAGTCGAGCTTCCCCGATGTGAAGAGGATGAATCGGGGTGGGCGGGTGGCGCCCTGGGTGGCGAACAGGATGCGGGGTTGCTTGCCGCTTCGGACGGGGTGGGGATGCTCGGCGACGAGTTCACCCAGGAAGGCGTTGAGACGCCCCGTCGAGACCCTCTGGTCCCAGGACGAGAGCGCGAGGTCGAGGGCGGGTACCAGGCGGTTGACGTGCCATCCGGTTGCGGCGGACACGTTGATGCGGGGCGCCCACGCCAGTTGCCCCAGGTCCCTCTCGATCGACCGCTCCAGGGCGTCGCGGGCATCGTCGTCCACGAGGTCCCACTTGTTGAACGCGATGACCATCGCCCGCCCCGCCTCCTCGACCTGCCCGAGGATCCGGGTATCCTGCTCCGACACCGGCTGGGACGCGTCGAGGAGGACGACGGCGACCTCCGCCCTTCGGATCGCCGCCTCGGTCCGGAGGGCCGCGTAGTAGTCCGCGCCCTGGGCCTGGTGCGCGCGTCTCCGGATCCCCGCCGTATCGATGAGCACCCATGGGCGGTCGCCGATCGAGACCTCCTCGTCCACCGGATCTCGGGTCGTCCCCGCCGTCGTGTCGACGACGACCCTCTCCTGGCCGGCCAGACGGTTGAGGAGGGACGACTTGCCGACGTTCGGTCGGCCGACCAGGGCGACGCGCCGGGGGGCGTCGGGTCCCGCCTCCTCCATCGTCCGTTCGCCGGGCAGGGCCCCGACGATCGCATCGAGCATGTCCCCGCTCCCCCGCCCGTGCAGGGCGCTGACCGCGTAGGGCTCCCCCAATCCCAGGTTCCACAGGGAGGCCGCCTCAGGCTCGAGTTGGGGTCCGTCGATCTTGTTCGCGCAGAGCACGATGGGTTTTCCGCTTCGCCTGAGCAGTCGGGCCACCCTCTCGTCCGTGGCCGTCGCTCCCGTGGTGGCGTCGACGACGAGGACGACGACGTCGGCCAGGTCGATGGCGACCTCCGCCTGGTTGGCCACGCTGAGGTCGAGCCCCTCGACCTTGGTCTCCCAGCCGCCCGTATCCATCAGGGTGAAGTCCCGACCCGCCCACTCGGCCGGGTAGGCCACGCGATCCCGGGTGATGCCCGGGGTTCCCTCGACGACCGCGACCCTCCGGCCCACGATGCGATTGACGAGGGTCGACTTGCCGACGTTCGGGCGGCCGACGATGGCCACAACGGGAAGGACCTCCCGTGCCGAGACGTCGTCGGCCTCGGCGAGCTCCTCGTCCGTGAGGTCGAAATCCTTGAGGCCTGCCTTGAGGGCGGCCTCCCGCTTCAGGTCGAGGCTCTCCTCGGGGTCGGAGGGGTGGGGCTCGGGGACCCCGTCGTCGCTCACGATTCCTCGCCCGGGGAGTCATCCTGGGGAAGGGGGATGTCGGACACGGTTTCGGCGAATCGGATATGGTCCCTGAATACCCGCGCCACGGCCTCCTCCGCGAACCTCTGGCGCGCCCGCCCCACCAGATCGTCGGGAATCTTGAGGTGAAGGGGCTTCCCGAAGACGGCCAGGAGGCGTCGGCGAGGCCGGGGCCAGACGTCGACGCTCTCCCCCGTCAGCCGAGTGCCGAAGAGGGCGAGGGGGACGACGGGGGCGTGGCCGTGGAGCGCCAACCACGCGGCGCCCCCGGCGATGTTCGAGGCGTCGCCCGACCCCCGGGTGCCCTCGGGGAAGATCCCAATCGCGCCACCTCGATCGAGGACGGCCCCGGCCCGGGCCAGCGCCTCCCTTCCCGATCCGTCGACCCTGATCTGCCCACTGCCCCGCAACACCAGGCCGAGGCCGTGCTTGTACATATCCCCCTTGACGAAGAAGTGCGTCGGCCGGGGCATGATCCCGAAAGCCACGGGTCCATCGATGAAGCCCGTGTGGTTGGCGATGACGACCAACGGCCCCTTGCGGGGGACGCGGTCCCGACCTCGGACGGACGTGCTCCAGTACACGTGGGCGAGAAACCACCCGATCGGGCGGCATATGACGGCCCTGAGCCTGCTGGGGGGACGGGGGCGTCTCATGACGCCGACCGATGGACTAGGTCGACGATCGCCGACACGACCTCCTCGACCTTCAGGTCGGTGGTGTCGATGGCGGTGACGCCGTCGGCGGCGGTGTGGAAGTCGACCCCGATCGCGTCCCGGGAGTCCCTGCCCAGGACGGATTCCCGGGCGTGGGCGGAATCCGTCGTACCCGTTTCCAGGGCCCGTCGAGCCACCCGAACCTCGGGGTCGGCCGTCAGGAGGACCCGGACGTCGGCGTCCGGCGCGATCACCGTCGTCACGTCCCGCCCCTCCGCGACGATGCCGGCGCCGCCCGACTGGCCACCCGAAACCTCTTGGGCGATCAGATCCCGTTGAAGCCTGCCCAGGGCGGCCCGAGCCTTCAGGTTGATCGCGACGCGGGAGACGACGCCCGTGACGGCATCCGATCGAATGAGGCGGGAGACGTCCTCGTTCTCGAGGGAGAACGTGGGGTTCTTCGGGTCGAGTCCGACCCCGGCGTTCATGGTTTCGACGGCGGCCAGGACGTCATCCTCGCGATCGAAGTCGATCCCCTCCCGGAGGCAGTGAAGGGCGGCCAGGCGATAGGTCGCCCCCGTGTCGAGATAGGAGAGGCCCAACCGGTCCGCGACTCCCCTGCATACCGTCGACTTCCCCACCCCGGACGGCCCGTCGACGGCGATGATGACACCCGTCACTGCACGACCTCCCATCCCCTTTCCGCGAGGGAAGCGACGAGTTCCGCCGCTCGGGCGGGTTCGACGCTGAGCATGACGAGTCCGACTTTCTGCCTCGGGGAGTGTTCGATCGTGAGGTCTTCGACGTTGATGTCGAGGGCGGCGACGTCCGTGAGGAGCCTGAGAAGCTGCCCCGGCTTGTCGGGGGCGATGACGACGACCTCGACCCAGTGTCGCTGTCGCCCCCCATGCTTTCCGGGGATGCGTCCGAGCTCGCGCCGACCCCGTTCGATGAGGTCCGCGAGGGCCTCCCCCACGTCTTCCGAATCCCGCACCCGTTCGAGGTCGTCGACGATGCGCCCGAGGGCGACCCGGATGTTGTCAGAGTTCAGGCGTGCGATGTCCACCCACATGGCCGGATCGCTGTGGGCGATCCTCGTCACGTCCTTGAACCCCTGCCCGACGAGCGCGAGGTCGCCCTCCTCGAGTCCGGCGAGGGAGGCGGCGACCGCCGCCGATGCGACCTGGGGGGCGTGGGAGACCCTGGAGACGGCCTCGTCGTGAACGGCCGCCTCGGCCGTGACGACGTCCGCTCCCAGGGCGTCCGCCACGGCCCGGACGAGGTCGGAGGCCTGCTTCGTGGCGCCGTTGGGGCAGATGACCCAGGGGCGGGCCTTGAAAAGGTCGCCTTGGGCGGATTCGACGCCGGAGACCTCCCTCCCCGCCATGGGGTGGGAGCCGACGTACCTGTCGGACGAACCCTCGGCTTCGACGGCGGTGGCGATGGGAGCTTTGACGGAGGCGACGTCGGTGACGACCGCGTCCGGCCATCGGCGAAGCGACGCCACGACGGCCTCGACGGAGCAAGCGGGGGGAACCGCCACGAGGACGAGGTCGGGCTGGGCGTCCGGTTCGAGAGCCTTTCCGGAGCCTATGCCCCGGGCGATCTTTTCTACCCTGGTGTCATTGTCCTCGATCGTGACCGCCCAGCCCGCGTCCGAGAGGCCCAGGCCGACGCTGGCGCCGATGAGTCCGGCCCCGACGATGTGGACGTGAGGGGGTTGGGCCTGCGAGGGGCTCATGGCGCCCTCACTGGGCCAAGTCCCTGCGGAGGGACACGGCGTCGTGGAGGTACACGTGCTTGACCTCGTTCCTGGGGACATCGAGGTTGGCGTGGGCCATGACCCGGATCACCCGCCCCAGGGCCCCTTCGACACCCATCTCCACGGCACATAGGAGCGGGACGTCGCCCAGGTCGAGGGCGCGGGCGGCGGCGGCCGGAAAGTCCGAGGAGATGTCCGGTGTGGCGGTGAAGACGACGGAAACGAGATCCTCGGCGGTCAAGCCGTTCTCGTTCAACATCGCACGCACGAGTTCGATCGTTCTTTCGTGCAGGTGTCTCCGCTCGTCGACCTCGAGGGTGGTCGCGCCGCGGATGGCTCGGATCGTCATGGCTGCCTCCGGGGTCCATCGTATCGGCGTCGCGCCGTCCTTCGGCGCTAGAGACCGGCCTGTTGGAGCAGGGCCCCCATCTCCTTCGAATCGAGGACGCGGGACGCGCCGGGCGCGAGGTTCCCCAGGGTGATGGAACCGATTCGGGTGCGGGAGAGGTCGATCACGGGGTGCCCGACCGCCTCGAACATCCGCCGGACGATCCGGTTGCGCCCCTCGTGCAGGGTGACCTCCACGATCGAGGCCTCCCTGGACATCCCGAGGATCGAGCAGGAGTCGACCGACACCGGCCCGTCGTCCAGGTCGACCCCCTTCTTCAGGGAGTGTGGGAGCCTCCGGGGAACCCGGCCGGCGACCTTGGCGACGTAGGTCTTGGGCACGCCGTGCGAGGGGTGGGCCAGGCGGTTGGCGAGGTCTCCGTCGTTGGTGAGGAGGATCAAGCCGGTCGTGTCGGCGTCGAGGCGTCCGACGTGGAAGAGTCGGGCCTCGTACTTCGAGACGAGGGAGTCGAGGTCGGGGCGGCCCTTGGGGTCGCTCATGGTGCTGATGACCCCCTTCGGTTTGTGGAGAGCGACGGTCAGGTGACCCTCGGGAGCGTGGATGCGTGTGCCATCCACCGTGATAACGGCCTCCCCCGGCGCGACCCGCATTCCCTGGTCGGTGATGACCTCCCCGTCGACCTTGACCCGGCCTGCGGCGATCAACTGCTCGCAGCGTCGCCTCGATCCGAGGCCGGCCGCCGCGAGGATCTTCTGAAGCCGGACTCCGTCGGGCCGATACTCCGCCATCTACCGGGGTCTCTCTGCGTCGAGGTCCGCCAGGTCGGGGAGATAGGGGGCTAAGGGTGGGAGCTCGTCGAGCGAGGAAAGCCCCATCTTGTCGAGGAAGGCGATCGTCGTCCCGTACTGGGCCGCCCCGGCGAATTCTCCGACCTCGGTGATGAGGCCCCTCGCCAGGAGGGTCTTGACGACCGTGTCGACGCTGACGCCCCGGATCTGGGAGATTTGCCCCCGGGTGATCGGTTGCCGATAGGCGACGATGGCCAGGGTCTCGAGCGCGGCCTGCGATAGGCGCGAGGACTGGCCCTCGACGATAAAATGCCCGACCACGTCCGCGAATCGGGGCGAGGAGTAGAAGCGCCACCCCCCGTCGACCTCTCGGAGCTCGAATCCTCGGGGGCGGGAGGGGTCGGAGTACTCGTCCCGGAGCCCCGACAACGCCGCCACAACCTCCGCCTCGGGAACCTCGATGGCGGCCGCCAGGTCGGTCGGGGTCACCGGCTCGTCCGCCACCATGAGGACGGCCTCGATCGCGGCCCGCACGTCAGACATCGGTCACCTCCTTGTCGAAGTCGGTGGTGAGGTCGACCTCGCGATCCCCGCCCGTCCACCTCACCGTCAGCTCGGCCAACGATCGTATCTGCTCGAAGGCGACCAAGGATTCCCGGAAGAGTTCGAGCAGGGCGAGAAAGCGGGCCACGATGACGCCCAACTCCCGGGTGTCCCGCACGAGCGACCGGAACGTCACGGTCTTCTCCCTTTGGAGGAGGGCCGTGACGTGGGCCGCTTGCTCCCGGACCGAGACCTTGGGGCTGATGAGATGGGTGGTGGGAACGGCCGGGGCGGTCCTGGGTTCGAGGGCGTGGGCGGCGAGCCTCGCCAAGGTCTCCGCGTCCGTCGCCCAGATGAGTTCCGGGAGAAGAGCGGCGAACTGAGGCTCGAGCGAGACGTCCCGGGGAACCCTCCTGGGGGCGTCGAGCATGGACTCGAACGAGGCCGCCACCTCCTTGAAGGCCTTGTACTGCAGGAGCTTGGCGAACAGGAGGTCCCGGGCCTCGAGGGCCCGGAGATCCTCGGCATCCTCGACCTCGCCCTGGGGAAGCAGCCTGGCCGCCTTGAGGTCGAGAAGGGTGGCGGCCACGAGGAGGAATTCGCTCGCGTTGTCCAGTTCCCAGTCGCCATCGGCCGCCATGACCGTCTCGATGAACTCGTCGGTCACCCGGGCGAGGGCGATCTCGGTGATCTCGAGCTCATGCTTGGAGATGAGGGAGAGGAGGAGGTCGAAGGGCCCCTCGAAGTTGTCGAGGTGGACGGCGAATCCTGCGCCCTGCGGCCCTGCCGTGGCCGTGTCAGCCGTCACCTCGCCGCCTTCCTGGCCACGAGTTCCCTGGCGAGTTGCCGATAAGCCTCGGCACCCGGGTGGTCGGGGGCGTACGTCAGGATGGTTTCGGCCGCCACGGTCGCGTCCGGGAACTTGACGGTCCTGGAGATCACGGTTTCCGTCACCTGGGGTCCGAAGGCCCTGCGAACCTCCTCCACGACCTCCCGGCAGTGAAGAAGCCGGGGGTCGTACATCGTCGGCACGATGCCGTCGATGACGAGGTCGGGGTTGAGTCGGGTCCTGACCTTGGAAATCGTCTCGAGGAGGAGGGCGACGCCGCGCATGGCGAAGTACTCGCATTCGAGCGGTATGAGGGCTCCGTGGGAGGCGACGAGGGCGTTGACGGTCAGGAGCCCGAGGGAGGGCTGACAGTCGATGAGGATGACGTCGTAGGCCCCGTGGACGGGTGACAGGGCCCGGTCGAGCGCCCCCTCGCGGGCGACCTCGCTCACGAGCTGGATCTCCAGGGCCGAGAGGTCGATGTTGGCCGGCAGGATGTCGAGGCCCTCGATCCCCGGATTGACGATCGCGGCGGTGGCGGTGGCGTCCGGCTCGGTCAAGACGTCGTAAATGGTCTGGTCGAGTCCGTGGGGGTTGATGCCCAGGGAGGCTCCAACGGCCCCCTGGGGGTCGAAATCGACCAGGAGGACCCGGCGGCCGTATTCGGCGAGGGCCGCCGCCAGATTGACCGCCGTCGTCGTCTTGCCCACTCCCCCCTTCTGATTGCATAAGGAGACGACCCTCGCCGGACCGTGCTCGGTAAGGGTCGGAGGGATGGGGAATTCCGTCACGTTCACACGCTACCCCAGGGCCCTCGGGTGGGAAGTCG
>CAYTLH010000059.1:0-21257 GCA_964438525.1 uncultured Demequinaceae bacterium
CGAAGTATTCGGCCGTCTTGCCGATGATGGTCGAGGCTGAGATCTCAGAGTCGTCGTCGCTGATGAGGTCTTTGAGGACGACCTGGGCAAGGTTGAGGTCGACGGATTGCTTGTTGAGGGCACTGAATGCCGTCACCCGGATGAGGGCCCCTTCGAGTTCACGGATATTGGACGTGATGTTGGATGCGATATAGCTCAAGACGTCGTCGGGGGCCTGGACGTCGTTGACGGCGGCCTTCTTGCGGAGGATGGCGATTCGGGTTTCCAGGTCGGGAGCTTGGACATCGGTCATCAAACCCCATTCGAATCTGGTCCGCATCCTCTCTTCGATGCCAGACAGGTGACGGGGAGAGACGTCGGAAGTGATGACCACGTGTTTCCCCGCGTTGTGAAGCGCATTGAATGTGTGAAAGAACTCCTCCAGGGTCTGTTCTTTTCCCTGGAGGAATTGGATGTCGTCGATGAGGAGGAGGTCGACCTCGCGGTAGTACTTCTTGAACGCAGCCTTCCGGTCGTCTCGGATTGCGTTGATGAAATCGTTGGTGAATTCCTCCGAGTTGACGTATCGGACCCTGAGTTGAGGACGAAGGTGGAGGGTGTAATGCCCGATTGCGTGAAGAAGGTGAGTCTTGCCCAGGCCCGAGGCCCCGTAGATGAACAGCGGGTTGTAGGTCTTGCCCGGGGCCTCGGCGACGGCGAGGGCGGCGGCGTGGGCGAAGCGATTGCTCGCCCCGATGACGAAGGTGTCGAAGGTATAGCGGGGGTTGAGGTGCGGGTCTTCGACGGCGGCAGGACGCGGCTTCCTCTTGGTCGGTTTGGCGGGTGCGGGTTCGATTTCTTCTTCGACGACCTCCGGAGGCGTCACGCTCGAATCGACGGTGACGGCGAACCGGACGTCACGGCCGAGAGTCGAACGTAGAGCGGAGGTGATCTGGTCCTTGAGTTGGCTTTCGAGATGATTCTTCGTGAACTCTTCCGCGACGGCGAGGAAGACATTGTCCTCCAGGACGGCCAAGGGTTTGACGAGGCGGAGGAAAGACTGATTCTGGGGGGTGAGGGTCTGCGTAGAGTTCAGGGCGTCGAGAGTCTTGGACCACACGAGATCGACCGCTTCATCCGTTGGCGTGCTCGTCATTGCCTCCGACCCTTCTCCATCTTCCACAGGGTTATTCACAGCGGTAGAGTCTCCGTCACCTATTCGTAACCAATGTACCCGCGTGTCGAAACCCGCCGTCATCGTCCTGTGGGTGGAGCCTAGTACGTTCGGGCCGCTTGTCCAACGTGAAAAGAGATTTGACGCTCGGGGGCGGATCACGTAGCGTGGTCGCGCTGAATCCGCCATCCCAATCCGTGGAGCACTTCCGTGACCAAGCGAACGTTTCAACCGAACAACCGGCGCCGCGCCAAGGTGCATGGCTTTAGGCTTCGTATGCGGACCCGTGCTGGACGGTCGATCGTTGCGGCTCGTCGCCGCAAGGGCCGCGAGAAGCTCTCGGCGTAGGTGCTTCCTTCAGCCAACCGGCTCAGGAAGGCGACCGATTGGGACGCCATACGCTCGGGTGCGTCGAGCGGACGGAGAACGGTTGTGATCAAAGTGGCTCGGATCGATGGCGACAGGATTCTCGTCGGGTTCGCCGTTTCCAGAGCCGTCGGGGGAGCCGTGGTGAGGAACACCGTCAAGAGACGCCTTCGGGCGATCCTCCGAACCATGCTTCCCGACATACCCCACGGAAGGGCCGTTCTCGTTCGGGCCCTACCCCCTTCCGCCACGGCGTCGTATAGCCTCCTCGAGGGAGATGTCAGGGAGGCGGCCACCCGGGCGTTAGGCAAGGTGGCGCCATGAGGTGGCTCCCGAGGGCGCGACGGCTGGGAGGGGGGCTCCTGCGCGTCCCTCGATATGCCGGGATGGCCCTCATCTGGGTTTACCAGAAGACGATCTCGCCTTTCCTGGGCCCGAGATGTCGGTACTATCCCTCCTGTTCCCACTACGGGTACACCGCCGTGGAGAGATTCGGCCTGATCCGGGGCTCGCTCCTTACCGGATGGCGTATCCTCAGGTGCAACCCGTGGAGCGTCGGAGGGATCGACGACGTGCCGAACAAGGGAGACCACCTGTTCGGCAGAAGGCGGACACCAGTGTCAGACGGACGAGGCGGCCGGATCGAGCCGGCGGCGAGCTAAAGGGAAGGCATCTATATGGGGACCATCATGAAGTGGTTGGAGACGGGAGTCTCGTTCATCCTCGTCGGGTTTGAGAAGGTGTTCGAATTCCTCGGGATGTCGTCGACCTCGGGGATCACCTGGGCCCTGGCGATCGTCGGGCTCGTCATCACCATCCGGACCTTGCTCATTCCGCTGTTCGTCCGACAGATCAAGGCGACTCGGGCCCAACAGATCATCGCCCCGGATCTGAAGAAGATTCAGCAGAAGTACAAGGGCAAGAAGGATCAGGCGTCGCGAGAGGCCATGAGCCGCGAGACCATGGCTTTGTACCAGAAGCACAAGACCAACCCCTTCGCCTCCTGCCTGCCGATCATCATCCAGGCCCCGATCTTCTTCTCACTCTTCCGGGTTTTGAGGTATCACCTCCAGCCGGTCGACGGGGTATTCGAGGGTTTCGGGCCGATCACCTCAAATCTGGCGAGGGACGCCTTCAACGCCGAGCTCTTCGGCGCCCCGATTTCGCAGTCCTTCAACGGGGCAGAGGTGGGAACCGTGAAGTGGGTCGCCGCCCTCCTCATCGTCATGATGGTGAGTACGACCTTCCTGACCCAACGGCAGATCACCAGGAAGAACATGCCGAAGGCCGCCCTCGAAGGTCCGCAGGCGCAGACGGCGAAGCTCATGATGTACGCGATGCCCTTCGTCTTCGTCCTGTCCGGGCCGTTCTTCCCCATCGGGGTGTTGATCTACTGGACGACCACCAACGTGTGGACGATGGGGCAGCAGTACTACGTCCTTCGGCGGAACCCAACCCCGGGATCCGAGGCGGAGAGGCGGTACAAGGAACGCCAGAGGCTCAAGGAGCAACAGCACCTTGGATTGAGCGAGGACGTCCCAGAGGTGGTGGTCGAGGAACGACCTGGGCAGCGTCAGCAACCGAAGAGGAAGAACCGACGACGACGGTGAGGGACGGAGCATCATGACCGACGAACAGGTGAAGACGAAACTCGATCAGGAAGGCGATGTCGCCGCCGACTTTCTCGAGGAACTGCTCGACATCCTCGACATGGACGGGGACATCGACATTGCCGTCGAGGCCGAACGGGCCAAGGTGGCGATCGTCTCGCCCGAGGGTCCCAGTACAGACCTGAAAAGGCTGGTGGGAACCAAGGGGGAGGTTCTCGAGGCGCTTCAAGATCTCGCGCGTCTCGCGGTTCAGACCGAGACGGGGGAGCTCAGCAGGCTGATCCTCGACGTGGCGGAGTACCGGGCCGGTCAGCGGATTCGTATCGAGGAAATGGCTCGGGAGGCAGTGGTACGGGTGAAGGCGGACGGGACGCCGGTAGCCCTCACCCCCATGAACGCCTTCGAACGGAAGGTCGCCCACGATGTGGCCCTCGCGGCGGGACTCACGAGCGAGTCCGAGGGGGAGGAACCCGATCGATTCGTCGTGGTGAAGCCGGTCTAGGGTTTCACGTGAAACATCGGCCGACTTCGCGGTCGTCGGGGAGTCGGAGGCCATGACCGGGCCAGGACCGGAGTCCGGGCGACCCAAGGACTTGCTCGAGGGAGATCCCCGCATCCGCGCCCATTTCGGCGATCGGTATTCCGTCGTGGAGGCCTACGCCCGCCTGCTGACGACGAAGGGTGTCGAGTGGGGGGTCATCGGCCCGCGGGAGTCGGGACGCCTATGGGAGAGGCACCTCCTGAACTGCGCCGCCGTCGTCCCGTTTCTGGCACCCGGACCCGTGGTCGACGTCGGCTCGGGGGCCGGGCTTCCCGGGATTGTGATCGCCGCGATGGAACCCGAGCGGGAGGTCGTCCTCATCGAATCCATGGCACGCCGGGCGACGTGGCTGGGCGAGGCGGTGGAGGCCCTGCGACTGCCGAAGGTCGAGGTGATCCGGGCACGGGCGGAAGAACTCCGCTCCGTCCAAGCCCCCACGGTCGTCGCCAGGGCCGTCGCCCCGCTGTCCCGGCTCCTGACCCTGTGCGGGGGCTTGGTGGCCGAGGGGGGCGAGATGCTGTTTCTCAAGGGGAGGCTGGCCGGGGGCGAGATCGGGGACGCGGCCGGGGATCTCAAAAGGCGGGGATTGTCCGCGGAGGTGCTCGAGGCGCCGACCATTGAGGGGGTTCAGGCAGCCACCGTCGTGCGAGTACGACCGATTATTGGTCGGGCGGGGGAAGAGAGGCTAGAGTCATAGGCCCGGGGCCCGCCACGCTTCGGGGTTTGGCCGATTGCGCCGACCTCGTTTCACGTGAAACATTGACGGCGGGGCCGGGACCCGGCGACGATCGAGGAGCATAGGTAATGGAAGAAGCAAGACCCGGGGGAGCCGGAAGGGCGGCTGACGTGGGAGACGCCTTCGCCGGAGTCCGAGTGGACGACGACAGCCCCCTGGCACGGGAGATGATCGAGACGGAACGGCTTCGCAAGAGCCTGGAGGTGGCGGACTTCCCGCTACCGACGAAGACGCGGGTCATCACCGTGGCCAACCAGAAGGGGGGTGTAGGGAAGACCACGACCAGTGTGAACATCGCGGCGGCGTTGGCCTCGAAGGGGGCCCGGGTCCTCGTCGTCGACTCTGATCCCCAGGGAAACGCCTCGACCGCCCTCGGTGTCACCCATACGAGTGGAACCCCGTCGATCTACGAGGTCATGCTGGACGGCCTGAAGATGGCGGACGTCATCGCTCCCTGCCCCAATATTCCGTCCCTGACTTGCGCCCCCGCGACGATCGACCTTGCCGGTGCGGACATCGAACTCGTCAACGTCATGCGGAGGGAGTTCCGGCTCCAGGACGCGCTCACCGACTACCTCGCCCACGAGGGACGCGACCTTCACTACGTCTTCATCGACTGTCCCCCCAGCCTCGGCCTCCTGACTCTCAACGCCATGGTCGTAGCCGGGGAGGTCCTGATTCCGATCCAGTGCGAGTATTACGCCCTCGAGGGCTTGACCCAACTGATCCGGACGATAGAGATGGTGCGCAAGCACCTCAACCCGAGGATTCGTATCTCGACGATCGTCCTGACCATGTACGACGGAAGGACGAACCTTGCCCGCGATGTCGCCGAGGAGGTTCGATCGCATTTTCCGGACGAGACGCTTGACATCTACGTCCCCCGATCGATTCGAGTCTCCGAGGCTCCCTCGTTCGGGCAGACCGTCATGACCCACGACGCCCACTCGTCCGGGGCCGTGGCGTACCTTGGGATCGCCAAGGAAATCGCCGATAGGGGAGCCGGCCGATGAGCGAGAGACGGCGAGGCCTCGGGAGGGGCCTCGGGGCCCTCATTCCGACCGGAGAGGAGGGCGATCAGGCCGAGCGCCCGAGCGATGTCTTCTTCACTCCCTCGGCTGGTGACCGAGTCCGAGCCCCGCACGACGATCTCCTTCCCGTCCCCGGGGCCTCCTTCGCTCACCTGGACCTGGAGGAGATCTCCCCCAACCCTCGCCAGCCCCGTACGGTCTTCGACGAGGAGTCTCTTTCCGAACTCGTCGGGTCGATCCGCGAGGTCGGGGTGCTCCAGCCGATCGTCGTCAGGCCCGACCCGGAGGGTCGGGGGTACGAACTCATCATGGGCGAGCGGAGGCTCCGGGCCGCCAGGCTAGCCGACCAAACCTCTATACCGGCTATTATACGCAATACGGACGATACGGACATGCTGCGCGATGCGCTCATGGAAAACCTTCATCGCGCCGAGCTCAACCCCCTAGAGGAGGCGGCTGCCTATCAGCAGCTCCTCGACGATTTCGGGATCACCCACGAGCAACTGGCGAGCAGGCTCTCGCTCTCGAGGCCCCAGATCACCAACACCCTGAGGCTCCTCAACCTACCGCCCGTCATCCAACGCCGGGTGGCGGCCGGGGTCTTGAGCGCGGGCCATGCGCGGGCGCTCCTCGGCCTCAAGGATCAGGAAGCCATGGAACACCTTGCCGAGAGAATCGTCGCCGAGGGGTGGTCCGTCCGGGCGACGGAGGAGGCCGTCGCCCTCGGGGTCGAGGTGAAGAAACCTCGCACCAAACCGAGGCCCGGATCGAAGACGGTGGCACTGGACGAACTGGCCGAGCGGTTGGGGGACCTCCTGGACACCCGAGTCAGGGTGCAGATCGGGCAGTCCAAGGGCAAGGTCGTCATCGAGTTCGCCAGCGTGGACGACCTCAACAGGATCGTCGGGATCCTCAATCCCAAGGATCCGGGGGTATTGAGGTAGGGGCTCGGTCCTAGGGCTTCCGGGCGAGGCCCACGATCTCCTTGTAGACCGCGCCGAGGTCCCGGCCGGCCGCCTCGATCGCCTGCGGGAAGAGGGAGGTTTCCGTCATTCCCGGGGCGATGTTGATGTCGATAAGCTGGGGGACGTTGTCCTCGTCCAGAATGAGGTCGATGCGGCTCAGGTGCCTGAGGGCCAGAACACGGTGGACGGTGAGGGCCGTCTCGGATATCACCTTGGCCTGGTTGGCGTCGAGCCGAGCCGGGGCGAAGTACTCGGTTCGTCCGGGATTGTATCGGGCGTCGTAATCGTAGTTGCCATCGGTGACGATCTCCACGGCCGGGAGGGCATAGGCCGACTCTCCGGTCCCGATGATTGATACCGCGACCTCCATGCCCGTGACGAGCTTCTCGATGAGCGCCACGTCGTCGTAGGCGAAGCAGTCCACCATGGCCCGGGGAAGGTCGTCCCTCGAGGTCACCGTCGTCACCCCGAGGGCGGAGCCTCCTCGGGCGGGTTTGACGATCAGAGGAAGGGAAAGCCGGTCGACCAGGGCGTCGAGGACGCTGTCGGCCCCGAGCTCCCCGAACAGGCTCGCGGGAAGGGTGACGTAGTCCGGCGTGGAGACGCCAGCCTGGTGCGCGATGGTCTTGGCGACGGGCTTGGACCAGGCGACCCGAGCGTCACGGGGATCGCTGCCGACGTACGTCACCCCGCACATCTCCAGGATGTCCTGGAGCGAACCGTCCTCCCCCGAGGCTCCGTGGAGGAGGGGCCAGACGATCGTGGTCGTGAGGCTTCGGAGATGGGGGACGAGGTCGGAGTCGACATCCTTGACCTCGGACTTGACGCCGGCGCCGCGAAGGGCCTCCGCGACCCGTCTGCCGGATCGGATCGATACGTCGCGTTCGTGGGAGAGGCCGCCTGCGAGGATCAAGACGTCCATGGTTCCTCCTTGGGATAAGGGTTAGGCGAGATCGGGAGAGGGGAAGGAGACGGTGTCCGGGCCGGCCTTCGTGGCCGTCCCGAAGGTGGTGACGAGGTCGAGCTCGTCCTTCACGACGACGGCAAGCCTCATGACGCCTTCCCGGATCCTCTCCGGCGTGGGATAGCAGAAGGACAGGCGCATATGGTCGGCCCCCCTTCCGTCGTAGTAGAAGGCGGTTCCCGGGACGTAGGCGACCCTGGCGGTCACGGCTCGGGGGAGCATGGATTTCGAATCGAGGCCTTCAGGCAACCCGACCCAGGTGTAGAAGCCCCCGGCGGGGACGTTCCAGGAGGCCTCGGGGAGGTGTTCTTCGAGGGCTTCGACCATCGCATCGCGTCGCTCGCGGTACTGCTCGCGAAACTTCTTGATCTGCCCGAACCAATCGTAATGATCCAGGTAGGTCGAGATGGCGAGCTGGGACGCGTTCGAGGGGCACAGGATCGCGGCCTCGGAGGCGAGGACGAGCTTCTCCCGGATGGCGTGGGGGGCGATGGCCCATCCGATTCTGAACCCGGGTCCGAGCGTTTTGGAGAAGGAGCCCAGGTAGATGACTCCGTCCTCGTCGGATGCCCGAAGGGCCGGAAAGGGTTCGGAGTCGAACCCGAGCAGGCCGTAGGGGTTGTCCTCGACCACGAGGACATCGAAGCGATGGGCCAAATCGAGGACCTGGGGGCGCCTGTCCGGGGAAAGGGTCACCCCGGCTGGGTTGTGGAAGTTCGGGACGAGGTAGATGAACTTCACGGGCCGCCCCTCGGCTGTCAACTGTGTGAGAGCGTCCTCCAAGGCGGAGGGAACGATGCCCTCGGCATCCATGTCGACGTGAACAACATCGGCTTCGTGGGCCCGGAACACCCCGAGGGCGCCAACATACGACGGAGACTCTGTCACGACCACGTCACCGGGATCGAGGAAGATCCGGGAGACCAGGTCGAGAGCCTGCTGGGAGCCCGTGGTGATGACGATGTCATCGGGGTGGGCGGAGATGCTCTCGAGGCCGATGACGTCGAGAATCTGCTCTCGCAGGGTTTCGTCCCCCTGGCCCGACCCGTACTGGAGGGCGACCTCCCCACGCTCGATGATGAGCCGCTTGACTAACTCGCCGATCTCTTCGAGGGGAAGGCCCCCGATGAAGGGCATGCCGCCGGCGAGGGACACCACCTCGGGACGGTTGGCAACGGCGAACAGGGCTCGGATCTCCGATGACCGCATCCCCAAGGCCCGGGAGGCGTAGGACTTCAGCCAGGGGTCGAGTCGGGTCCCCTCGGGTTCATCGCTCATGCGCGCTAGTCTTCCACGAATTGAAGCCTGGCCGGGGCACAACCCCACGTCAGGAGAAATGGGTGGCGATGAGCTTATCCAGAGCTTGCCTGTTCTTGGCTTCGGTCACGGTGGTGACGATCTCTCCCGATCGGAACAAGACAATGGTCGGAAGGCGGGAGATGGCGTAGTCGGCCGCCAGCGCGGGATTCGCGTCCGCGTCCACCTTGACGATCTTGATCCGACCGGCGTGTTCTTCGGCGAGTTCGGCGAGGATGGGGGCGAGGCCCCGGCAGGGGGCGCACCACGAGGCCCAGAACTCGACGACGACGGGCAAGTCGGAGCGGAGGACCACGTCCTTGAAGGACGACTCCGTGGCGTCGATCGGGCGGGCGGGACCACGGGGCACGACTGGGGCTTCGACGGGGGCTTCGACGGGGGCCTCGATGGGGGCCGGAGCAGGCTTCTTCGGGGCCGGTTTTTCCAGGCCGTCCAGGTAATGCTGGGCGTCGAGGGCCGCGGCGCATCCCGTTCCGGCGGCGGTGACGGCCTGACGATACCGATGGTCGACCAGGTCGCCGGCGGCGAAGACCCCCGAAACGTTTGTCTCCGTTGTCTGGCCCTTGACCAGGATGTATCCAGCCTCGTCCGTCTCGACGGTCTCCTTGACCAACTCCGACCGAGGCTCGTGTCCGATCGCCTCGAACAGGCCGTCAACGGAAAGGGTACGAAAGGCCGACGATTCGACATCCTTGATCCTGATGGCGGTCAGCTGGGTATCCCCGTCGAGGCCGACGACCTCCGCATTCCATACGAATTCGATCTTCGGATCGGCCTCGGCGCGTTCGGCCATGACCTTCGAAGCCCGGAGCTTATCCCTCCTGTGGACCAGGTAGACCTTGGCGGCGAATCGAGTGAGGAAGGTCGCCTCCTCGACGGCGCTATCCCCTCCCCCGACGACGGCGACGACCTTGTCGCGATAGAAGAAACCGTCGCAGGTGGCGCACCAAGAAACCCCGCGGCCGGACAGGCGTTCCTCCTCGACCAATCCCAGTTTTCTATAGTCGGAACCCATGGCCAAGATGACGGCCTTCGCTTCGACGACATCGCCCGATCCCAGGGTGATCGCCTTCGTCGGGTCGGTGAGGTCGACCGAGACGGCTTCGTCCATGACGATTTCCGCCCTAAATTTCTCCGCCTGGGCCTTCATAGAGGCCATGAGGTCGGGCCCCTGAACGCCATCCTCGAATCCGGGGAAATTCTCGACCTCTGTCGTGGTCATCAAGGCGCCTCCGGCGGCGATCGAGCCTGCGACCACGAGGGGAGACAAACCGGCACGGGCGGCATAGATCGCCGCCGTGTATCCGGCGGGGCCGGAGCCGACGATGACGATGGGGCGAGTGTCGGTCACAATCCATCCTTCCATCGGGGTCCGGCGGGGCAGAACCGGATGCGTCGAACGTAACAGATGGTATTCCGGAAATGTTCCCAACGTGGACTCGAGCTGGCGATTCCGGCCCTAGATTCCAGGAGACGGGGAGGAGGTCGGGCCGTAGGTGTAGGGCGGGTACTCGTGGGACGGAAGGTTGTTGAGGTCGACCGTCGGGGTGAAGGGGCCGGTCGCCCAGTTGATGGACAAGAACAACACGACGACGACGACCACGAAACCGAGGAGTAGGAACCACGGGGTGGCGTCGAATCGAGGTCCGGTGAGGGTATGGCTCTTGGCTCGCTCGTACAGGTTCCGGGCGAGAGACCACGAGGGGAACCGTCGGTGGAGGAAGCCGAAGACGGCCTCCATGATCGTCGGGGTCTCGTCGAGGGTGGTGACCTCCTCGAAGTCGCTGAAACCCCACCCCTCCTCGATCAGGCCTTGGTCTAGGTCCTCTCCGGGCTCGTACCCCAGACGTGTCGCAGGGGCCCCCTCGACCGTCGAGACGGGCGTAACGCCTCCGGAAGCGAGGCCCATCGCGGGTCCAGCCTCGAGCAAGCCCTCGTCGGAGGCAATGTCGGGTTCGGCGGAAGGAAGGGCGGCCGGCACCAGGCGGGGGAAGGACGACCGATGGGTTGCCAGGTCACGCAGGGCGGAGGTATCCCTGGGCGGGAACGCCCGGGCCAGGTCGGCCTGGGAGACGTGTTCCGTGGGATCGAGGGCGAGGGAAACCAGGTTCCGTTCGGGCGGGGTCAAGTCCCGGGGGAGGTGCTCCGCCAGTACCTCGTCCGGATCGAGCCCGGTGACGGCCTCGACGAAGAAGCGGACGAGGGCCGTGGCGTCGTCGTGTTCCGTCACCGGCCCGCAGGCAGGATCCAGGCCGGCGAGGCCTGCGGCGATTCCCGCCCCGGCGAGGATGACCCGCCCCCGGTCGGTGACCGTGAGCGTCTTGGGCGAGATCGCCCCGTGACGCATCCCCAGGGATCCGGCGGCCAACAGGGACTTCGTCGCCTCGATCACCAGGGCGCGAGCCACCGACGTGGGGAGTCGATAGCGGGAAAGAAGGTCCGAGACGCGGGTGCCCTGGGGTTCCGCCAGGACGATGAAGGGTCGGCCGGCCTCCTCGAACTCGGAGGACTCCACGAGGCCGATTTCGATGATCCTGGCCAAACGGGGATGGCGGGCCGTGTGGGCGCGTTCAGCCACGGCGCGAAGACCTTTTCGTCCCCCCTCTTCGACCAGAAGCACCAGGACGGACTCGCCGAGTCTGCGATCGAAAGCCTGCCAAGACTCGACAAGCGGAATCCCGCAATCGAGCCTTGACTCGATTACGTACCGATCGGCGATGATCGCGCCTTGATTCACGTCTGTCCCCCGAACCAACCCTGGAGTTCTCGTGCCTATCGTACGCGGGGCCGGAACCGACGAACGAACGGTGAAATCGCGGTCCGCCACTCCCTGACCCTGAGCGCCCATAGGCCGGCCGCATACACGACGAGCATGGCGGTTCCGATGCCGAGGGTGAGGAGGGCAGCGGTGAGGACGGAGCCGAGCCCCGGGTTCCCGACGTCGGGAGACAGTCGGACGAGCAGCCACCCGAGGGCGAAGGAGGGAAGGGCGGCGGATAGGCAGAGAAGGTGGGTTCGGAGGACCCTCCGTCCGTCGAGTCCGTCAAGCCGACGTCTGAGTCCCCCCAGTCTCAGAGCCATCGCGATGGTGTTGGATGCCGCCATGCCCAGCCCGATGCCCACCACCCACCACTGAGGCTCGAACCACCTCTGGGTGGCGAGGGCGATCCCAACGAGGGCGATGGCCATCGGGATGTGAATGAGGAAGAGGGACCGACCGTCCTCGACGGCGAAATAGGCGGCTTTGATGAGCAGCATCGCCCCGAGGGGAACGAGCCCGACGGACATGGCCATGACGACGCGGGCGACGGACGTGACTTCGCCCGCCGTCGCCGAGGGAACGATCACCCGCACCAGGATGGGGGCGAGGGCGACGAGCGCGGCCGTGGAGAAGATGGAGAACACCGAGATGGTTCTCAGCCCCCTGGACATCTCGCCGCGGAGCCCGTCCATGTCCGAGGCGGCCGCGAATCTGGACATCCCCGTGAACAGGGCCGTGACGATCGAGACCGTTATGAGCGAGTGCGGCACGAGGTAGATCAGAAGCGCATTGGTGTAGGCGGCGTTGGACGCCACCGAGTCGGACATTCCGCTCGCCGGGCCCGCGGCGGAGGCAATGCGGGTGCACCACGCCACGGCCGCCTGTTCGACGAGGACGGCGGCGAGGGCCCACCCCGCGACCCGCTTGACCCCCGCCAGTTCCCCCTTGGGCCCCGACCATTGAAAGTGCCAGCGGTAGCCCAGGCGGGCAAGAGGCCTCAGGAGGACGATGGCCTGGGTCGCGATTCCGAGTGTCGTGGTCCCGGCGAGGAGGGCGATCTTTCCCGGCCCCCATTCGCTCGCCAGGGTCGCGGCGGACGAATCGGGATCGTAGAGGCCGAAGGCGAACAGGAATACCACGAGGCCGGCGATCGACACCACGTTGTTCGCCACGGGGGCCCACATGTACGGGCCGAAGCGCTCCCGGGCGTTGAGGACCTGGCCCAGAAGCGCATACATGCCGTAGAAGAACACCTGCGGCATGGACCAGAGGGCAAAGGCGATCGCAAGGGAGCGCAGTTCGGGAGACCAATCCTGGGTGAAGAGGAAGACGAGGAGGGCGGCCCCGACCATCAGGAGGACGGTCAAGCACAACAGAAGAGTCGTCCCGAGGGTGATGATCCTATCGACAGTCCGCTTTCCGTTC
The DNA here is from genome assembly GCA_964438525.1 of uncultured Demequinaceae bacterium. GTDB lineage: Bacteria > Actinomycetota > Actinomycetes > Actinomycetales > Demequinaceae > JAFGBM01. The sequence goes on from CAYTLH010000059.1 coordinate 12,870, forward strand.
GGGCGGGCGAGGGCTCGGACGATCTGGGGAACGAGGACGGCATTGAGGATCCCAGAGAGGAGAATGGAATAGACCACCGTGGGGATCTTGTGGGCGACATCGAAGGCGTTGGAGGGGTCGGTGTTGAGGCCGATGGCCGCCACCAGGAGGGCGACGCGGACGAATCCTAGGAGCCGGGACACAGCGGTTCCCGAGGCCATGATCGCCGTGTTCCTCGAGAGTGATCGGGTGGGGCGCGGGGGTTCGGGCTCCAGGGCGGGGTCGGCGGTCATGTCACGAGCCTTCGGCGAGGGGTTCGGGGGACGGACCTTGGCGGGTGGTGGCCTTGCCCCTCCTCATCGTTCTGATCGTACCGGCGACCAGAAGCGTCATTCCGAAACCGACCATGACCACGGTGAAGAGGTCGCCCCACGCGGCCCGGATGCGGAGGGAGTATTCGGACGATGGGGTGATGGTCGACCCGTCCGCGTTCACCAGGCTGACCCGGACGACGACGTTCCCACTGGATACGGCTGTGACGGGGACGAGGACCTGGGTGGAGGTTCCGGCCGCCAGGGTCACCTCCGGGCTTTCCTCGATCCTGAGGATGGGGGATCGGCTATCGAGTAGGACGGTTGCGGTGAGGTCGACGTCGAGGAAATTGGTAACGGTCACGGGGATGTTCCCGCTCTTGCTGACGAGGTTGAGGGTGTTGCTTCCGGGGAGGGAGACGGCCGATCGAACGTCGTCGATGACGGAGATGGCCGACCCCAGGGCCTCGTCGCGAGCGGAGACGTCCGTTCTCCGATCGAGCGACATCGCGGCTAGAATCGGCGTGCTCAGGGGCTCTGTGAATCCGGACGGGTCGTCGGTGGCCTTGGCGATGGCATCTAGCGCCCGGAGGGAGGATCCGGCCGCCGTCAGCAAGGCGACGGGGATGTCGGTATCGGATGTTGTGAATGCGGTCAGGTCGATCGTTGCGGGGGTCGAACCGAGCACGGAATCGATCCCCGCCAACTCGACCCAGGGGCTGTCGGTCAGGGCAGTAAAGGTTCCCGACTGGTGATTGGGCTCGATGGTCCACGAGGGGCCGACGACGACCACGACGGGGTTGCCCGCCGTGTTGGCCTTGGAGAGGAGGGCCGTCTCGGCCGTCACCCGGGCGGGGGTGGCGGCGCTACCCGGCGGGCCGGCCGTGAGGGCCGCGCTCAGGGAGGCGTCGGGGATGAGGATGGACACGGGTTGCCCATCGACGTCCGTCGTGGCGAGGCCCGGGGGGATACCCCCCGTGTATCCGCCGAGTTGAGGAGAGGTGCCAGACCACGTGGGAAGGGACAGGAGGGCCGCGGTGCCGCGGTCGGACGCCAACGTGACGACAGATTGGTCGACATCGACGGAGACCCCGAGCCAGGGGGCGTCGGCCAGGAATGCGGGAGCGGTCAATCGTGCCTGGGAGAGGGCGCGATCGAGGAGACCCGAGCTCCCGGCGCGAGACAGGGAACTGAGGTCGACGTTATACGCCGGGAGGAGGAAGGCGTCCACACCGAAGAGTCGATCCGCGGCTGATTCGGAGAGCATGACGGGATCGACGGCGAAGGCGACTTCCTCTTCTTCGACGGTGTCGAGCAGGGTGTCGACGCGTTCGGTCGAGCCGGAGCCCAGGACGATCACGGAGACCGGGGTGGCTCGGGGTTCGTCGTCGTTCCAGGTGACGAAGCTGCGGATCTCGGAGAGGGTTCCCGTCGGACCCTCGAGGGTGACGGCGAGTCCATAGACCTCGGTGGACTCCTCGGGCAAATCGAGGGTGCCAGCGGGCACGTACAGGGTATGGAAGGCGGATTTCTCGGGGCCGAGCCCACCCTGCCCGCCGAGGGACGCGTGCGCGACCACGCGGGTGGCGAGCTCGAGGTCTCCCGCCTGCCACGATCCCAGAAGGTTTCGGTCGTTGAAGGGGCCGTCGGTGATGGACAGATAGGCCGAGAGCCCCTCGATGGTCTCGGTACCGACGTTCTCCGCCGCCACCCCCACGCTGAGGCGGTCGCCGTCCGTCAGAATCGCGGGATCCATCCGGGTGACCGAGAAGACGACATCGGGCCCGTCGTCGTCGAGGGACTTCATGGGGGTGCCGGCCGCGGACAGGGCGACGGCACCGGAGAGGACGAGGGCCGCGAGGCCCGAGCATACGGACCTCAAGGCCCGAAGCCTAGCGGGGGTCATGATCCAATGGCGAGAAGTCGAGCGGCGACCTCGGCCATCTTCCTCTCGTTGGGGTAGGACAGTTTCGAGGCCAGGGACCGGAGGGGGACCCATTTCGCCACCTCGGCCTCCTGGTCGGGGTCGAGTTCCACGGTCAGGGTCCCGTCCGCGGCCTCGAGGAGGAAGTGGTGCACGATCTTGTGGACCCGCCGGTCCTCTCCCGTGAACCAGTAGTCGATGACGCCGAGGTTGTGGATGATGTCGGCCACGACTCCGGCCTCCTCCTCCACCTCGCGGCGAGCGGCGTCCGCAGGGGTCTCCCCCTCCTCGACGTGCCCTTTCGGGAGACACCATTCGAGTCTGCCGTTGCGGTTTCGACGCCCGATGACCGCGGCGTGGGCGACTCCGTCGACGACGTGGATGGCGATCCCCCCGGCGGAAAGCTCGTTTGAGACGGGAAGGTGGGGAGATTTTCCCGTCCGGCCGGAGCGTCGGCCTTGGATGGCCTGTTTCGGCTTCGAGGGCCTCGACGAAGGTCGGGGAATTGGCGACGAGGGCATGGCCTCACTCTAGCCAGGGAAGGCATCGGATGGGACTTCGTTCGGGTTTCTGGGATGCTTGGTTGTCGTGGCGACCTGGTTACCCGATGAGACGACCCTTCGGACGAAAGCGGCCGGGATCTGGGCTGCCCTTCCGGCCGAAATCATCACCCTCGCGGAGGCGTACGAGAAGGCGGGGCACGAGTTCGCCCTCGTCGGGGGGCCGGTTCGCGACGCCTTCCTCGGACGGTCGAGCGCGGACTTCGATTTCGCCACCTCCGCCAGCCCGGATGAGTCGGAAGCCATCCTGCGCGATTGGGGGCACGCCTGGTGGGACATGGGGAGGGATTTCGGCACGATCGGCTCGGAGAAGGACGGCCTCAAGGTCGAGGTGACCACCTATCGGACCGACGCCTACGGCCCGGATTCGAGGAAGCCCGACGTCGAGTTCGGGGATTCCCTCGACGGGGACCTCAGCAGGAGGGACTTCACGGTCAACGCCATGGCCGTCCGCCTCCCATCGCGGGAGTTCGTCGACCTGTTCGGGGGTCTGAGGGACCTATCCGCCGGGATCCTGCGCACCCCCGTCGCCCCGGAGACATCTTTCGGGGACGACCCCCTGCGCATGATGCGGGCGGCCAGGTTCGCGTCTCAACTGGGATTCATGGTCGAGCGGGCGGCCTTCGAGGCGATCACGTCGATGGCCGACCGGATCGGTATCGTCTCGGCCGAAAGGGTACGGGACGAGTTGACCCACCTGATGCTCGGGGAGCATCCGAGGGAAGGCCTCGCGGTCATGGTCGAGAGCGGCCTGGCCGACCACGTCCTCCCCGAATTGCCGGCGCTCAAGCTGGAGGTCGATGAGCATCACCGCCACAAGGACGTCTACGAGCACTCCCTCAAGGTCGTCGAGCAGGCCATCGACCTGGAGACCGACGCCGAGGGGGCCGTTCCTCGTCCCGACCTCATCCTGAGGCTTGCCGCCCTTTTGCACGACATCGGGAAGCCCGCGACCCGGGCGTTCGGGCCGGGGGGCGTCGTGACCTTCCACCACCACGAGATCGTAGGGGCGAAGATGGCGGCCCGACGCCTGAAGGCCCTCAAGTTCGACAAGGCGGTCGTGAAGGCGGTCGCCCGGCTGACGGAGCTTCACCTGCGGTTCCACGGGTATGGGGAGAGCCGGTGGACGGATTCGGCCGTGCGTCGGTACGTGGCCGACGCCGGGGAACAGCTCGAGCGGCTCCATCGGCTGACCCGGGCGGATTGCACGACCCAGAATCTCCGGAAGGCCGATCGTCTGGCTTTTGCGTATGACGATCTGGAGCGGCGGATCGCCGAGCTCAGGGAGCAGGAAGAACTCGACGCGATCCGACCCGACCTCGACGGTAGCGACATCATGGAGATCCTCGAGCTCAAGCCGGGACCCGTCGTCGGGGAGGCGTATCGGCACATGCTCTCCGTCCGGATGGACCAGGGTCCCCTCGACCGAGAGGCCGCCACCGAGCAACTCCTCACCTGGTGGAAGAAGCGCTCTCCTTCGTGATCGGGCGAGGCTCGCGGGGGGCGAGGCCGTAGACCAGGGCCAGGACGGGGTAGACGGCCGCCGTCGCCCCCATGACGATGGCCGAGTACCCGTCATCCGGAAGGACGAGTACACACACCCCGGCGGACGCGATCAACGCCAGGTTGTAGGCCATGTCGTAGAGGGTGAAGGCTCGGCCCCGGACGGAGTCCTTCGTGTCCCGTTGGACGATCGTGTCGATGGCGATCTTGCCGCCCTGGACGGCGAAACTCAGGATCGCGGCCGCCGTGAGGAGAACCCAGGCAGCGGAGGAGAACGCCAGTAGGCCCTGGGCGGCCCCACCCACGAGAAGGCAGGCCACCACCCAGGAATGCCGGGAGATGCGAGGCTTGAAGGCCGGCGTCAGGATGGCCGCGAGCCCGAATCCGATGCCGGCGAACGTCACGACGATCCCGAACTTGCCCAGGCCGTCGTCCCCGGGAGACGCCAGGATCGACCGGGAAATGAGGATGGAGGCGACGAACAGCAGGCCGTACAGGAAACGATGGGCCGCCATGACGAGGAGGGCGTGAAGCGGGGTGACCCGGCGGGCGAGGTAGGCCGCCCCGGACCTCAGCCCGCGGAGGAGGTCGGCAACATGCTCGCGGAGTTGCCGGGAGTCCAGCGGGTGGATGGGGCCGAGCTCCCGCTTCCTGATCAGGGTGGCGGCCCAGGAGGACAGGCCGAAGGTGACGCCGGCCAGGCTGAGGGCGGCGAGGGATTGGAGGTTTTCCTTCCCCTCCAGGCCCGGGGCGACGAACGTGACGACCAGGCCGACCCCGCCCCCGACGAGGGCGGACAGGGTGCCGAGGGTGGGCAGGAGGGCGTTGGCCGTGAGGAGGTCCTCGTCGGACACCACGCGGGGGATGGCCGCCGTCATCGCGGCCAGGAGGAAGCGATTGAGGGACAGGGTGAGGACGGCGACGAGGTAGATCAGGGGTTCGGGGCCGTCGACGACCATGAGGGAGCCGAGGAGACCCGCGAGGACGAGGCGGGCGAGGTTCCCGACGAGGATGATGCGTTGGCGTTGCCACCGGTCGATGAAGGGCCCGACGAAGGGGCCGACGATGGTGAAGGGGGCGAAGAAGACGACGAAGCCCAGGGCGATATCGGAGGCCGTCGCCGCCTGGGTGGGGTCGAAGAACAGGAGCGTGGCGAGCCCGGCCTGGAACATGCCGTCCCCGAGCTGGCTCAGCAGCCGGGTCCCCGTCAGGCGTCGGAAGCCGGAGCCGCGGAGGAGGTGGCGGAGTTCGGAAACGGCGGACACGGGACAAGCGTACGGGGCAGACCGGCGGTTGAGGGCGTAGTAGCGTCTGGGATAGGGCTACTGCAGAAAGGAACGGGCATGGGTTTCGGCGAAGCGTTTGGGACGTGCTTGAGGAAGTACACGGACTTCTCCGACCGGGCCAGGAGATCGGAATTCTGGTGGTTTTGGCTCGCGGTCAACCTGATCATGATTCCCTTCGCCATCGCGTTCGGGGTCGCGGCCTTCGCGGCTTCGGGGGATTTCATCGACATCATGGAGGACGAGAGCTCCTTCTCGATGCAGCTGCTCATCGACAACGTGGAGTGGGATAGGCTCGTCGGCCCGGCCCTTCTGCTCGGTGTGGTGGGATTGTTCCTTCTCGTGCCGATGCTGGCGGTCACGGCGCGGAGGCTCCACGACATCGGCATCACGGGATGGGCCATGCTCGTCTGGTTCGTGCCGTCCATCGGAAGCCTGATCCTTCTCGTCATGTGCGTGATCGACGGCCAGTCCCGTGAGAACGATTGGGGTCCCGATCCCAAGGCCGGAGAGAGGGCGGCCTGGCGGGCGCCCGCTCCGCCCCTGGGCGAGGGCTAGCGACCTCCCGCCCATGACCGAAGCCGCCTCCCTCGCAGCGGCGACACCGTCGACCCGGGACCGGTACGTCGATTTCCTCAGGGTGGCGTCCCTCGGGGGCGTCATCCTCGGGCATTTCCTCATGTCGGTCGTGGAGGATCGGCCCGGGGCGGTTGCCGCGGGCGAGGCCTTCGACTTCACCAACATCCTCGCCATCGAACCCTGGACCCGTCCCGCGACCTGGATCCTCCAGGTCATGCCCGTCTTCTTCGTCGTCGGCGGATTCGCACACGCTGTCTCGTGGCGGTCGCTTACCCGCCGGGGAGGCGGGTACGCCGACTTCGTCCGGGCCCGGATCGACCGGCTCGTGACTCCGGCTCTGGTGTTCGTGACCGTCGGGATGGCCGCGGGCATCGCGGTCGAGCAGTGGCTCGGGGAGGCGACCGACTACGCCCCCGTGCTCCAGATCGCCGGGCAACTGCTGTGGTTCATCGGGATTTACCTCATCGTCGCCGGCCTCGCCCCGCCGATGCTGCGGCTTCACGAGAGGCTCGGGTGGGGGGCGCTCGCCGGGCTTGGGGCGGCGGTCGTCGCCGTCGACGTCCTCCGGCTGGGGCTGGACGTCGGCGGGGTCAAGTGGCTGAACTTCGCCTTCGTGTGGCTGTTCGTCCATCAACTGGGGTTTTTCTATGCCGATGGGGTGGCGGACCGTGTGGGCGACAAGAGGCTGGGGGCGGCGATGCTCGGGCTCGGGGCGGGGGGCGCGGCCCTGTTGATGTGGTTGGGCCCGTACGGGATCGCCATGGTGTCGTACGACGGAGAGACGCTCTCGAACCTCGCTCCGCCGACCGTCGTTCTCGCCCTGTTCGCGGTTGCCCAGACCGGGATCCTGCTCCTGATCCGGGCATCGGTGAGTCGATGGTTGCAGAGGCCTCGGGTGTGGCTGGCGGTCATCGCCGGGGGAGGGCTCGCCATGACGGCCTTCCTGTGGCACTTCACGGCGCTCATCGGCATGTATGTCGGCTGCCACCTCATCTGGCCGGGGCGCTTGCCCGAGCCGACGACGGCCGCCTGGTGGTGGGCCCGCATCCCCCAGTTTTTCGCCTTCATCGTCCTGGTCGTGGTGCTGGTCGCCTTGTTCCGGTGGGCCGACCGGCCGCCTCGGAGGCGTGAGGTCGTCGGTGGGTCGTGGTGGCGGGCGACGGTCGCGGGGTTGGGGGTCGCGTGCGCGATCGTCGGGATGCTCGGCTTCGCGGTCCTCGGGTTCAGGGGGGTCGTGAGCTGGTACGTCGACGACGTGGCCGGGGTCCCGATGACGTCTGTGGCGGCGTTCGCGTTCGTCCTGGGGGCGGCGGTGCTCGCCCGGTTGGCCGTGAAACGGAACTGAGGGCCCCTTACTTCCAGCGCGGTAGTTCCGCGATGCCTTCGGTGAGTTTCCGGGCGGCGAGCGGGGGGACGCCCTGGGCGACGATCGCCTCCATGGCCTTATTCTGAACGTCCTCCATCGGCCCGTCGGGAAGCGTGAAGGCGCCCTTCTTGTAGCAGGTGTTGCAGTATTTCTCGCTGGGGGAGCCATCGGCCTCGGTGCCTTGCGTGTCTTCGTGCAGGGGCATGCCGCAACTCTCGCACCGGGTCATAAGGCCTCCTTGTGACTACTCCGATGGTACGCGACAGACGTGCCGCTGTGGTGCGCTCTTGTCCACAGGGTTCGGAAGCCTCGGGTACAAAACGATACGAAGCACCCGGCCCAGATCGCGCAAGGAGATCCAGGCCGGATGCCCCATAGAAAGGCTTGACCGGCGTCTACCCGCTACCGCTCGATCTCGCCCGCGATGAAGGACTCCATCAGGGCGCGGCCCCTGGTGTCCTCCGTCTGGATCGGCGGCGACTTCATGAAGTACGTCGACGCGGACGTGATGGCCCCGCCGACGCCGCGGTCCTTGGCGATCTTCGCCGCCCGGATAGCGTCGATGATGATGCCCGCCGAGTTCGGCGAGTCCCATACCTCGAGCTTGTACTCGAGGTTCAGGGGCACCTCGCCGAACGCGCGACCCTCGAGGCGGACATACGCCCACTTGCGGTCGTCGAGCCATGCGACGTAGTCGGACGGGCCGATGTGGACGTTCCGGTCACACTTCTTCCCGGCCAGCGGTCCGTCCGTCAGATTGGAGGTGACGGCCTGGGTCTTCGAGACCTTCTTCGATTCGAGGCGATCGCGCTCGAGCATGTTCTTGAAGTCCATGTTGCCGCCGACATTGAGTTGGTAGGTGCGGTCCAGGATGACGCCGCGG
>CAYTLH010000060.1:0-2655 GCA_964438525.1 uncultured Demequinaceae bacterium
TATGCCGGCTGCTCCCCCGTCGCGGCGGTCAACAACGCGATCACCGGCGTGGCGAAGACCCTGGCGGCGGAGATCGCCCCGACGAGGGTCAACGTCCTGTGCCCGGGGCTCATCGACACCCCGGTCTACGACGGCCTGTCCGAGAAGGAGAGGGCCGACATGTACGCGAAGAACGCGGCCGAGAACCCCGTCGGCCGGATGGGGACGCCGGAGGACATCGCCTCGGGCGTCCTGTTCCTGATCTCAAACGGGTATGTCAACGGCACCGTCCTGGACATCAGCGGCGGACAGACGATCGACAAGATGTAGCCGGCCTGGGCCCAAGGCTGGGGGCGCCTACCCGAAGGTGAAGGCGTAGGCCTCGATCCCCGGGGTGAACTCGATGGTCATGAGGTCCTCGGTGGCGACGCCGGTATACAGGGTGTAGAGCGTCGGGACGCCCCCCACCTCGACGACGTTCTCCCACTCGGGATCGCCCGTCAAGGTCACCCGAATCTCCCCCTCGCCCCCGAGGACGAGGTGGACGTCGGAGGCCAAGAAGAAGTACGACAGCACGGCGTCGTCGCCCGCGAGGATGTACTCCGGGTTGATCGTCCACGTGCCGCCGAGGGTGGGGGTGTCGCGCGGAGGGTTCTCCTCGAGAGCGAACTCGAACGGCTCGCCGAAGGCGCCGTCCTCGTTGAAGTACCCGGCGGCGCGCTTGGAGCCGAGGTACGTCTCCGGGGACCGCCCGAACGTCCCCCCGTCGGGGTCCGTCGTGAACGGGTCCTGCGCCGGGGCACCCAACAGCTCCTGGATGAGCGCCTCGGTTTCCTCGTAGCGACCCTCGCCGTAGTGGACCTGCCGGACGATGCCGTTCTTGTCGATGAGGTAGTGCGCGGGCCAGTATCGCTGGTCCCATTCCAGCCAGGTCTCAAAGTCGTTGTCGAGCGCGATGGGGTACCCGAGGCCGAACCGCTCGGCGGCGGCGGCGACGTTCGACTCGACCTTCTCGAAGGCGAATTCCGGGGAGTGGACGCCGATGACGATCAGCCCGTCGTCGGCGTACCGCTCGTACCAAGCCGCGAGATAGGGGAACGTGCGCTGGCAGTTGATGCACGAGTACGTCCAGAAGTCGATCAACACGACGGATCCTCGGAGCTCGTCTAGGTCGAGGGGCTCGCCGTCGGGGGTGTTGAGCCAGGCTTCGATTCCGGGCAGGTCGCGCGCGACGCCGCAGTTGCGGAGGGCACTCGGGTCGGCGGCGCACTCGTCGAACGATGAGGCCCCTTGCCCGGTGAGGTTCGCGAGCTCCCGCTGGACGGCCGCGTTGCTCTCGATCGATGCCTGGTAGCCGGGAACGAAGCGTTGAAGCGGTTCGGCGACGTTTGTGGCGATGACGAGCGCGGTGGCGACGAGTACGGCGCCGGAGACGGCCCTGAGGGTTCCAAGGCGGGACCGGACGGCCGCGATCCGCTTCCCGATCGCCTGGCCCGCATGGGCGAAAAGGACGAGTGGAATCGCGAGCCCGAGCGTATACGCCGCCGTGAGGACGACGAGCTTCCACCCGATTCCTCCCGTCGCCGCCTGGACGGTGATCGCTGCCAGGATCGGCCCCGCGCACGGGACGAAGACGAGGCCGAGGGCGGCCCCCAAACCGAATGCCCCGGCTTCCCTCCACCGCTCGGGGAGCCGGACCCGCTCGAACGGGCGGGAGATCAAGTCGCCGATCGGGCGGACGAGGAGCCCGAGGCCGACGACGGCGAGGACGACGATGCCCGCCCACCTGAGGAAGTCGTCGGGCAGGTGGAGGGCGCTCAGCAGGGAGGCTCCGAGGAGGGTGAAGACGGCGAACGACGTGACGAGGCCGGCGATGACGACGTAAGGCCGTCGAGGGGAGGGGGCGGTCGACGTTGGCGTGGAGGTCGCGAGGATCGCGGGCAGAACGGGCAGGACGCAGGGGCTCACGGCCGTGATGAGGCCGGAGACTATTCCCACGACCACGAGGAAGTCCACGGTTAGGTCAACCTAACCTGGAAATTCCTTATTCCCCTACCAGTCGAACCACTCCAGCGTCGAAACGTGTTCGGCGTAGACATTGGGGGGGAGAAGCTCCCGGGGATTCGACCCGTCGGCCTCCATGAGCATGAGCCTGGCCGTCGACCCGATCAGGGTCCCGTCGTCGTCGAGGATGAAGTCCTTCTCCACGTAGAGGACGCTGCCGTCGTCCCCGGGGATGGGCCCCGCGCAGTAGAACTCGCAGTCGGTCAGCTTCTCCTGGACGCCGTCCCAGTTCACCCGCCACACGTTTACGGGATAGACCTCGTCCCAGGCCTCGGCGGAGAACTGGGTCCACGCCCTCGAGGCCTCGTAGCGGTAGAAGTAGACCCACTCCCCGTCGGGCGAGCAGCGAGGGTCGTGGTCGGACTCCCAGCCGGTCGTCGTGGAGAGCCGCCGGACGTTCGAGCCATCGAGGTCGGCCAGGAAGATCTCCTCCTTGTACTTGACCCCGGTGTGGCGGTTGGACTTGAAGGCGATCGCGTCGTCGCCGCACCAGGAGGGGTCGTTGTCCCCGAAGTCGGGGTCGGAGGTCACCTGGGTGACGGACCAGTCCCCGAGGTCGAGGATGAAGACGTTCGCCTCGGACGGGGAGTCATAGGTGCGCCACGAACTGTA
>CAYTLH010000061.1:0-4106 GCA_964438525.1 uncultured Demequinaceae bacterium
CGATTTCCTCCACGACGGAATCGAAGTCCATGGCGGTGTCGTGCTCCCCTTGCGGGGCCTTCGTCGTCGGCGTGAAGATCGGGGTCTCCAACTGGGAACCGTCCACCAGTCCCGGGGGGAGCTCGAGGCCGCACACCCTGCCGCTCTCCCGGTACTCCTCCAGACCCGACCCCGTGAGGTACCCGCGGGCGACGCACTCGACCGGGAACATGTCGAGCCTGGTGACCACCATCGCGCGGCCCTTGACCTCGTTGGGAACCTCGGCCTCGACCGTGTGATTGGGGACGATGTCCCTGACCTGATCAAACCACCACAGGCTGAGGGCGGTCAGGACCTCGCCCTTGCCAGGGATCTCGGTGGGCAACACCCAGTCGTAGGCGCTGATCCGGTCGGAGGCTACAACCAGAAGCACGTCCCCCCTCGGATGCGGGGATGCCGATTCGTACAGGTCCCGGACCTTCCCGGAGGACAGATGTTTCCAGCCAGGGATGTCCTTCATACGCTCACCTCCATATTGGCCGCAGCTAGGGCGATATCGCTGCGGAAATGGGAACCCTCGAGATGGATGTGGGAAACCCCGGCGTAGGCCCGTTCCCTGGCCGTCGCTAGGTCATGCCCCATCCCGACGACGGAAAGTATCCGTCCGCCGGAGGATATCAGGCGTCCGTCGACGACTCTGGTGCCCGCCTGGAGCACGTGTACCCCGGTCTCTCGTTCGGCCTCATCGATGCCCGTGATCTCGTCGCCGGATCGAACGGTGCCGGGGTAGCCGTGGGCGGCCACGACGACGGTCACCGCGGCGTCGGCGCGCCATCGAAGTCTGGGCAGCGCCCCGAGGCGGCCCTCGACGACCGCGAGCAAGACCTCGGACAGGGGAGTCTCAAGCCTCGCCAATACCGACTGCACCTCGGGGTCACCGAATCGTACGTTGAATTCCACCACCCGTATACCCGTGGAGGTGATGGCCAATCCGCAATACAGCACCCCCTGAAAGGGCGTCCCCCGGCGTGCCATCTCCGCGACGGTCGGCTGGGCGATTTTCTGGACTACCTCGGCGGCGAGGGTCCGGGGCGCCCACGGGAGCGGGCAATACGCGCCCATCCCGCCGGTGTTGAGTCCCTGGTCGTCGTCGTATGCCCTCTTGAAATCCTGGGCGGGTTCGAGGGCGATCACCGTCTCCCCATCGCTCAGGCAGAAGACCGAAACCTCCGGACCGTCGAGGAACTCCTCAACGACGACCGTGCTCCCCTTCGCAATGATCCCGTCGCCGTGGGCGAGGGCGGCTTTACGATCCTCGGTGACGACAACCCCCTTGCCGGCGGCCAGCCCGTCGTCCTTCACGACGTGGGGCGAGCCGAACTCGTCCAGTGCGGCGGCGAGGTCCGAACTACTGGCACAGGCCCGCGATTTCGCGGTAGGCACCCCCGCGGCCGTCATGATCTCCTTGGCAAACGACTTGGATCCCTCGAGCGTGGCCGCGGTCTTCGTCGGGCCGAAACACGCGACCCCGGCTGCGCGGACCGCGTCCGCGACTCCGGCTACCAGAGGGGCCTCAGGGCCCACGACGACCAGGTCGACTCCGAGTTCGGTCGCGAGGGTCGCTGCGGCGTCGGGATCCATCGGGTCGACGGAGTGGAGTTCACCCATCCGGCCGATGCCGGGGTTCCCCGGGGCGGCGTGTAGCTCCGAGACGGACGGGTCGAGGTCAAGGGCACGGGCGAGGGCGTGCTCTCGAGCCCCCCCGCCAAGAATGAGAACCTTCACGCCGCCACTCTACCGGGCCGACTCACGTCTGATCCGGGACCCTGAAATCGTGACTGACTCGTTGCGCGAGTCCGTCCTGCCGCTCCCCTGCTACGCCTCGCTCCACATCTCTGAGATACCGCCCCCAATTGCGGTTGTGATAACGAGGAGGAACAGAAACATCGAGACGAAAAGCACGATCAAGATCTTGATCACGATCCTGAGGATCTCGCGGGGAGGCTCGCCAAACACGCTTGCGATGGTAGAGGGGGGGCGGAACGTGTCCCGACCTAATTGGAAAGAAGGTCGTGACGGACGATGAGGGCCTCACGACCCGGCCCGACCCCTATGGTCGAGATCCGGCAACCGGAAATCTCCTCCAGGGATCGCACATACCGCTGGGCGACCTTGGGAAGGTCCTCGAAGCTCCTCGCCCCCGAGATGTCTTCGTCCCATCCCTCGAACTCTTCGTAAACGGGGACTGCCGCGCCGAATGCGTGTTGATCGACGGGCATATCCTGGCACCTGACTCCCTCGATGTCATAGGCGACGCACACGGGGATCTTCTCGAGCCCGGTCAGCACGTCGAGCTTCGTCAAGACGAGGTCGGTCAAGCCGTTGACCCTAGAGGCATACCGGGCGATGACGGCGTCGTACCAGCCGCAACGGCGCGGCCGCCCCGTCGTCGTCCCGAATTCGCCTCCGATCGTCCGAAGCCGTTCGCCCTCCCCATCGAAGAGTTCTGTCGGCATCGGCCCCTCCCCGACCCGCGTGATATAGGCCTTGGCCACCCCGACAACCCGGTCGATCCGCGTGGGCCCGATGCCCGAGCCCGTACATGCCCCGCCCGCCGTCGCGCTGGACGACGTCACGAAGGGGTAGGTTCCGTGGTCGATGTCGAGCATGGTCGCCTGACCCCCCTCGAAGACCAGCGTCTCGCCCCGGTCGAGGGCTTCGTTGAGCACGTGGGCCGTGTCCGTCACCATCGGCTTGATGCGTTCCGCGTACCCCAGCAACTCCTCGACCACCTCGTCGACGGTGATGGCCCGACGGTTGTACACCTTCACCAGGAGGTGGTTCTTCTGGTCGAGGGCCCCCTCAATCTTCTCCCTGAGCAGGGTCTCGTCGAACAGGTCCGCCACCCTAATTCCAACCCGGCTGATCTTGTCCGCGTAGGTGGGGCCGATGCCTCTCCCGGTCGTACCGATCTTCCTCTTTCCGAGGAACCGCTCGGTCACGTTGTCGATCGTGCGGTGATAGGGGGCGATGACGTGCGCGGCGGACGAAACGAGGAGGGCCGACGTGTCCACACCCCTCGCCTCCAATGCGTCGATCTCCTCAAACAAGACGCCGAGGTCGATGACCACCCCGTTGGCGATGATGGGGGTGCATCCGGGGGTCAAGATTCCCGACGGCAGGAGGTGGAGCGCATACTTCTCACCGTCGACGACGACCGTATGGCCGGCGTTGTTGCCTCCGTTGAATTTAACGACATAGTCGACCCGAGAGCCGAGAACGTCGGTAGCCTTCCCCTTCCCCTCGTCACCCCACTGGGCCCCTATGACGACCACTGCTGGCATTACCGCCTCCTCACACGTGGAAAGTCCCCGCAGTCAAGCGACCGCGGGGACCCTCGCGATCGTCTACTTCATCTTCCTTCCGGCGGACCCCAACTGCTGGCACGCCTCGGCCAGGCGGGCGGCCATTCCAGCCTCGGCCGCCTTGCCCCAAGCCCGGGGGTCGTACACCTTCTTGTTGCCCACCTCACCGTCGATACGGAGCACACCGTCGTAATTCTTGAACATGTGGTCGACCGCGGGACGGGTGAAGGCGTACTGGGTATCGGTGTCGATGTTCATCTTGATGACCCCGTGGCTCACCGCGAGCGCGATCTCGTCGGCCGTGGACCCGGATCCCCCGTGGAACACCAGGTCGAAGGGCTTGTCCTTGCCGACCTTCTTGCCGACGGCCTCCTGGATCTCCCCCAGGAGTTCGGGGCGCAACTTGACCGCGCCGGGCTTGTACACGCCGTGGACGTTCCCGAAGGTGAGCGCGGTCATGTACCGACCCTTCTCGCCGAGGCCGAGCGCCTCGACCGTCTTCAGGCCGTCCTCGACCGTCGTGTAGAGCTTCTCGTTGATCTCCGCGCTGACGCCGTCCTCCTCGCCGCCGACGACGCCGATCTCTACCTCGAGGATGGTATTCGCCTTCTGAGAAAGTTCCAGCAACTCCTGGGCGATGACCAGGTTCTCCTTGAGCGGGACGGCCGAGCCGTCCCACATGTGGGACTGGAAGATCGGCTCCTCACCCTTCTTGGCCCTCTCCGCGGAAATCTCCATGAGCGGGCGAATCCACGAGTCGAT